>JABDBT010000054.1:4848-16377 GCA_013288465.1 Bacteroidota bacterium
CGGCAGGCGGCGGCACATTTACTAAACAGGTTTACCTACGGCGCTACACCGGGCCAGGTTGACGCGGTTGTAAAAATGGGGTTAGAGAATTGGTTTAAACAACAACTACAGGCAGATATGCCCGATGATTCGCTTAACAAAACATTAGACAGGCTCGACGCGATAAAACTAACCAATGAGCAGGTAGTTGATGAATACCCTAAAGGTGGCCAGGTTTTACGCATGGCTATAAAAGACGGGGTTATTAATAAAGATTCTGCAAAAGTTGACCAGAAAGCATACCGCGACCAGATACAAGCTTATTTGCAGCAAAAAGGCATGAAACCCGAACGCGAATTGTTCAGGCAGTTCATTGTTCAAAAAATATTACGCGCTACCTACACTAACAACCAATTGCAGGAGGTAATGACCGATTTTTGGTTTAATCACTTTAATGTTTCTATCACAAAAAATGATTGCTCGCAATTTATACCGGCTTATGAGCGTGATGTAATACGCCCTAACGCTTTGGGTAAATTTAATGATATCCTTTTAGCTACCGCAAAATCGCCGGCTATGCTGTATTATTTAGATAATTTTAGCAGCGCCGGCCCAAATACCAATGCCAATAATGCCGGTAATGGGGCTTTACGGCAACAACTGTTAATGTCGCTGGCTAAATACCGCATGGATGATACTTCTATGCAGGCACAGGTAGCCAAAAAACTGCAACAAGGTAAAAAAGCCCAGGGCTTAAATGAAAACTATGCCCGCGAAGTAATGGAACTGCATACGCTGGGTGTTGATGGCGGCTATACACAAAAGGACGTTACCCAGGCTGCCCGCGTACTAACCGGGTGGACCATATTCCCGATGGGCGACAACGGCCCGGGCAATGCCCTAAAAAAACAAATTGAACGCTTTGGCGAAAATACGCTTGCGCAACGGGGTTTTGTACATGACGGCGATTTCCTGTTTACCCCTAACCGCCATGATAACGGCGAAAAAATAGTGTTAGGCCAAAAATTTGGCCCTAACGGTGGTTACCAGGAAGGTGTGCAGTTACTGAATATGTTGGCCCATAACCCGGCAACCGCTAAATTTATAACCCGCAAAATTGCTGTACGTTTTGTGAGCGATAACCCGCCGCAAAGCCTGCTCGATAAAATGGCTAAAACCTTTATGACTAATGACGGCGATATTAAACAGGTGCTGATGACGATGGTTGCATCGCCCGAGTTTTGGGGTACGCAATCAGTAAGAGAAAAAACAAAATCGCCGTTTGAACTGGCCATTGGCGCGGTGCGCGCTTTACATGCCGATATCAGGCAACCTTACCAGCTTTATACCTGGATAGATAAAATGGGCGAAAAAATTTATTATTACCAGGCACCAACCGGCTTCCCGGATAAGGCGCAGTACTGGATAAATACCGGGGCTTTGCTTAACCGCATGAATTTTGGGCTGGCGTTGGCATCAAACCGTATCCCGGGCATACGTGTTGACCTGGCAGCGTTGAATGATCATCATGAACCCGAAAGCACCCAGTCGGCATTAATAACTTATGCCAAACTTATCATGCCCGAACGCAACATGGACGCAACCATTAAACAGTTAACACCTATGTTGAATGACCCTAATTTGATGAAGAAAGTGGACGAAGCGGCAACTAAAACAGCACCGCCTGCAACAACAAATGACATGACCGGCAATGATATGTTAGCCGGTGGCACTATACGATTAAAAGGCGGCGGCAATAACATACCCCGCCAGTTACCTGGCGATAATACAATGTTAGCGCAGGTAGTTGGCGTGGTGGTTGGATCGCCCGAGTTTCAGAGAAGATAGTTTTAGTTTGCAGTTATAAGTAGGCAGTTGGCAGTAGTGAATATCTATAGTTAAACAAGAATATTAAAGAATACGATCATGGTATCAAGAAGAGGATTTTTAAAATCGGGTGGTATAGCAATGCTGGGCGTTGGCCTTATGGGCGGCATACCTTCGTTTTTGGCAGAGGCAGCGGCAAGTAATAAATTTGCCCGGCCTTACGGAAAGAAAAAGGTATTGGTATGCATTTTTCAGCGCGGGGCTATGGATGGTTTAATGGCGGTTACCCCATTTACCGATCAATATTTACAGGCAGCGCGGCCAACTTTGTTTTTATCAGCAGCTAAAAATGGCCCCGGTAAGTCATTGATCGACCTTGATGGCCGTTTTGGCCTGCACCCTTCTATGGCTGGCTTTGAGCCTTTTTTCCGCGATAAGCGCCTTGCAATAGTACAGGGTATTGGCTCGCCTAATAATACCCGCTCACATTTTGACGCGCAGGATTATATGGAATCGGGCACACCGTTTAATAAAGGTACCGCAAGCGGCTGGCTAAACCGCGCAGTTGGTTTATTAGGCCATGATGCTTTGACACCGTTTACGGCAGTGAGTATGACCTCGGCTATGCCACGTTCGTTTTATGGCGATAACCCAACAGTTTCTATCAGTAACCTGCAGGATTTTGCTATACAGATGCGTGGTAACCCTGCCGGCGCTAATATGGCCGCCAAAAGTTTTGAGGACCTGTATGACCAGGCCTCATCAGGCTTGTTAAAAGATACTGGTAAAGAAAGTTTTGATGCCGTTAAAATGCTGCAAAAAACAGATATAAAAAATTACAAACCGGCTAATAATGTGGTTTATCCAACATCGCCATTAGCCAATTCATTAAAACAAATAGCACAGCTCATCAAAATGGACGTGGGACTGGAAATTGCCTTTACCGAATCGAACGGTTGGGACACCCACTTTAACCAGGGATCGGACAACGGGATATTTGCACGTAATGTAAATGACCTGAGCAATAGTATGATCGCTTTCTGGAATGATTTGGATGCTTACCAGGATGATGTAACTGTAATGACCATGACCGAGTTTGGGCGTACCGTACACCAAAACGGTACCGGCGGCACCGACCATGGCCGTGCCTCATGTAACTTTATTTTGGGCAATAGCGTAAGCGGCGGTTTAGTGCATGGAGAAATGAAATCATTAGCTGTTGAAAACCTGGAAGATGGCCGCGACCTGGCGGTAACTACCGATTTCAGGAGCGTGTTTAGCGAGGTTGCCGATAGCCACTTAAAAATCAATAACGATCATATCCTGTTCCCTGATTGGACAGGTAATAAAATTGGTGTGATGAGGGCGTAAATGAGAGTCAAGAAGCAAGAACCAAGAGCCAAGATAAAAGGCCGAATATTTGTTTCTTCCCTATCTCACTATTTTCTTGACTCTTGGTTCTTGCTTCTTGAATCTCCTTAACAAAGCCTTGTAATTAAAAAATTACAGGGCTTTCGTTTTTATGCTGTTAATGATCGATAAAAAAGTAAGTAATATTGCCGTATATTGTATTATCAATATATAAAGCTATTCCATTAACTGATCCTTAATTAGCGATGAAGAAATTTTTACTCACTGTTATTCCTATTGCAATAGCAATAACCACACAAGCCCAGCAGGGTAAAGCATTAACTGCAAAAGATTACGAACGTGCCGAAAACACGATGGCGGCCTCTGTTTCATCATTGGTTGAAACCGGCGGTATCCGCCCTAACTGGCTGGCCGACGACCGGTTTTATTACCGCACCCCTGTTGCGGAAGGCAATGAATTTATTTTATATAACCCGGCAAAAGGAACGCACGCAGCGGCCTTTGATCATAAAAAACTGGCTACAGCTTTATCAACCGCTACCGGTAAACAGTACCAGGCTACTGATCTGCCCTTTCAATCTATCAGTTTTTCAAAAGATGGCAAGGGAGTTATCTTCCAGGTTGATGGTAAGCAATGGCGTTACGAAAGCAACCAGGTTGTAGCAGATACCAGCCAGGTAAAAGCAGTAGTAACAGCCGGTGGTCGCGGCAGGCGTGGCGGCGGCGGTTTTGCCAGGGGCGGCGGTGGCAACCCCGATGAGGTTTTATCGCCCAACGGTAAAAAAGCGGTTTTTATTAAAGACTTTAACTTATGGGTGCGCGATGTTGCAACCAATCAGCAAACACAATTAACCACAGATGGCGTAAAGGATGATGGTTACGCCACTGACAATGCCGGTTGGGCGCAAGGCACCAGGGCAATAGTGGTATGGTCGCCCGATTCAAAAAAGGTAGCCACTTTTCAACAGGACGAGCGCAAGGTTAGCAATATGTATCTGGTTAGCACCAAAGTAGGTGCACCAGCCCTTCGTGAATGGAAATATCCATTACCTGGCGATAAAGTTATCCCGATGCTTACACGGGTTATTATTGATGTGGACAACCCGAAGGTGATCAAACTACAGATCCCTGCTGATCCGCATAGGTCAACTTTGAGCGATGATATTAAAGGCGGCTTAGGCTGGGCCGATGTGTATTGGAGCGAAGATGGAAGTAAATTAGTTTTTGCCTCAACCAACCGCGACCATAAACAAGAAAAAGTACGTATGGCCGATGCCGAAACAGGTGCAGTGCGCGAAATTTTTGAAGAAACTTCTCCAACACAATTTGAATCAGGATGGTCGGCAGTTAACTGGCGCTACCTGAGCAAAACCAACGAAATTCTTTGGTTTTCTGAACGTGATAATTGGGGCCACCTGTATTTATATGATGCTACTACCGGCCAGTTAAAAAACCAGGTTACCAAAGGTGAATTTGTGGTTACCGATGTGGTTAAAGTAGATGAAAAAAACAGGGTAATTTATTTTACAGCCGGTGGGCTTGATGCCGAAAATCCTTATTTCAGCCGCTTTTGCAAGATCAATTTTGATGGAAAGGGCTTTACTGACCTTACACCAGGCCCGGGCACACACTCGGCTTCTTTCTCGCCAATGGGCAACTTTATCATTGATACCTATTCAAAACCGGATGTTGCCCCTGTAACGGTGTTGCGTAACCTACAGGGAAAAGAAATCATGGAATTAGAGAAAACCGATATTTCGAAATTGGCTGCTACAGGCTGGAAACCGGTTATCCCCTTCTCGGTTAAAGCACATGATGGCAAAACCGATATATATGGCTTAATGTGGGTTCCTAAAAATTTAGACCCTAACAAAAAATACCCGATCATCGATTATATCTATCCCGGTCCACAAGGCGGCAGCGTTGGCAGCTGGAGTTTTTCGTCAGCCAAAGGCGATAATAATGCGCTTGCCGAATTAGGATTTATTGTGGTTGAAATTGAAGGCACCAGCAACCCGCTGCGCTCAAAAAGCTTTCATGATATGAGCTATGGCAATATGGCTGATAATACCTTAGCAGACCAGGTAACCGGCATACAGCAATTGGCTGCAAAATACACTTATATGGACCTGGATAAAGTTGGTATCTGGGGACACTCGGGCGGTGGTTTTGCTACCGCGGGGGCTATGTTCCGCTATCCTGATTTCTTTAAAGTGGGTATTGCTGAGTCGGGCAATCACGAAAACCGAAATTATGAAGATAACTGGGGCGAGCGTTATGATGGCTTAGTTGAAAACTCAAATTATGATGCCCAGGCCAACCAAAACCTGGCCAAAAACCTGAAGGGTAAGCTGATGCTTGCACATGGTTTGATGGATAACAACGTACCACCGCAAAACACTCTATTGGTTGTTGAGGCATTAGAAAGAGCTAACAAGAATTATGACCTGGTGATATTTCCAAATAGCGCACATGGTTATGGAGGCCAGTTAGCCACTTATATGATGCGCCGCAGATGGGATTATTTTGTAAAGAATTTAATGGGCGCCGAGCCGCCGTATGAATACCAGTTTAAGAGCGGGAGGTAATACTCTTTTAGCTTAAAGCAGATTGCAAAAAGCCAAAAGCTAAGTTTTTGATCATCAAAAATATTAGCCCGGTTTATTTAAATTTATTGAGATCTTAAAATATAAAAGAGCGGTTGGTCAAATGACTACCCGCTCTTTTTTTTGCCCGGGAGGCGATAGGAATGGAGGTAGATTGTATTGATTGCCTGTGAGGACACAGGCAATGGGGTGGGTGAGGTTTATTGATTGCCTGTGGGGACACAGGCAATGGGGTGGGGAAAAGTCCAAAAATCCGTTGTCTGTGTCCTCACAGACAACTTAATGCTATTGAGAAAAATATTATCTTCACATGCATGGAATTAAATACAATATACTTTTACACCGTAGCAATTCTTGATTGGGTGCCTCTTTTGAAATCAGAAAAATTTAAAAAGATTGTATTAAATAGCCTTATCCATCTTGTAAACGAAAGAAAAATAAAGGTTTATGGATTTGTTATTATGCCTAACCATATCCATATTATATGGGAATGTATTGAAATGAATAAAAAGGAAATGCCACATGCAAGTTTTATGAAATTTACCGGGCATCAATTTTTAGATGAACTTAGAAATAGCAATAGTCCATTATTAGAGCGTTTTAAGGTTGAACGTAATTCGCGAAAACACCAGTTTTGGCAAAGAAACGCGCTTCCAATCATTATGTATAACAGGAAAATATTGGAACAAAAACTCAATTATATACACCTAAACCCACTACAGGAACACTGGAATTTAGTAAGTGACCCCAATGATTATGTATATTCATCCTGCTCGTTTTATGAACAGGGCGATACCCGTTATAGCTGGCTTACACACTATATGGATGTAATATAACATCTGTTCGGATTGCCTGTGAGGACACAGGCAATGGAGAGTGGGTTGGGGTTTTTCTGATTGCCTGTGAGGACATAGGCAATAGAGGAGAAAAAAAGTCCGTTGTCTGTGTCCCCACAGACAACAAGACTACCAGAGGGATTAATTATTAAGTTTAATAAATCCCCCGTCAATAGGGTAATCACAACCGGTAATAAACGATGCTTCGTCTGAGCATAGGTAGAGTATCAGTGTAGCTATCTCGGCGGTAGTGCCCATGCGGCCAATGGGTTGCGATTTTGAAAGTTTATCAAACATTTCTTTTTCTTTACCGGGATAGTTTTTGGCAACAAAATTTTCAACAAAAGGTGTATATACCCTTGCCGGGCAAATACAGTTGCAGCGGATATTGGCATCAATATAATCACGGGCTACTGAGAACGTCATGGCTTGTATGGCCCCTTTACTCATGGAATAGGCAAACCTGTCTGTAATACCCACAACCGCAGCGATAGACGATACATTTAGCACCACGCCACCGCCTTGTTTTACCATCAGCGGCAATATGGCATGAAGGCAGTTATACGCTCCTTTTACATTTACATTAAAAACCTTTTCAAAGTCGGCTTCTGAGGTGGTATCGGCTTTGCCGATATGGGCTATCCCGGCGTTGTTTACCAGGATATCTACCTTGCCAATTTGCTCAATAACCTGGTGCACCTGCTGCTGGTTGCTTACGTCGCAGGCGTGGGCGCTTGCTTTGCCGCCTGCCTGCTGAATTTCGGTTACTGCATCGGTAGCATTCAGATCAATAATGCAAACTTCGGCGCCTTGTTTGGCAAAAAGTAACGCAGTTTCTTTTCCTATACCGCTTCCGCCGCCGGTGATAACGGCTGTTTTTCCTGTCAGATCAAACATAATTATACTTAAATCTTTAAAATTAATTAATCTATGGTAACCATTGCTTTTATTACGCCTGTTTCGGGCTTTAGCCAGCTGGCAAAGTTATCTTTTACTTCGTCAAATTTTACCCGGTGGGTAATATAAGTTAAAGGATCTATCAACCCTTTTTTCATCGAATCCATCACATGCTCAAAATCAGCACGGGTAGCGTTACGGCTGCTCATTAATGTTCCTTCGCGCTTATGAAACTCGGGGTGATTAAAGGTGATATCGCCTTTTTGCAAACCTATTAACACATAACGCGCGCCATGTGCCATATATTGAAAAGCATTATTTATCGCCTTTAAATTACCGGTGGCATCAATAACTACGGCTGGCATATCGCCATTGGTAATTGCCGTTAACTGTTCGGTAACATCGGGCGCTAAAGCATTAATGGTATGCGCCACTTTTAGTTTTTCTTTGCAAAACTGAAGCCTTGCCTCATTAACATCAAGCGCTATTACTTTACCCCCGGCTATACGTGCAAATTCCATGGTACCCAAACCAATAGGGCCCGCACCAATTACCAGCACAAACTCGCCCGGCTTTACCCCTGCCCTGCGTACGCCATGCGCACCGATAGCCAATGGTTCAACCAATGCCAGTTCATCAAAAGTAAGCCCATCGCCATGCAATAAGGCATGCGATGGTACCATCAGGTATTCGGCCATACCGCCGTCAACGTGTACGCCGCATACTTTAATACTCACACAAAAGTTAGGCCCTCCCGAGCGGCAGGCAATACAATGGCCGCAATTAAAATAAGGTATAAAGGTTACCAGTTCGCCAATTTTAAATCCGGGTGCATCGTCAAACTCCACTAACTCGCCGGCTAACTCATGACCCAGGATACGCGGGTATGCAAAAAAGGGTTGTGTCCCTTCAAAGGCATGCAGGTCGGTGCCGCAAATGCCTATTCTTTTTATTTTTATGATGGCATGGCCCGGCGCTAAAACGGGTTTGTCCCGTTCTTCGTAATTAAATGTGCCCGGCTCGGTGCATACTAATGTGTTCATTTTGATTTGTTTTATCTTTCGCCTCACCCCAACCCTCTCCAAAGGAGAGGAGCTTTTGATATTCTTTACATAAAGAATATTGTTCTCATTTAGAGTCCATTAAACCCATCCCTGCTCCGCCGCAATTGGCGGAAGGGAATCGCACGGGCCATTGCCTTTTAAGGCTTCTTTAAAACACTCATCATCTCTAATCTTTTATATTATAAAACTTTACTGCATTGCCTCCGAAAAACTTGTCCTGTTCTGTTTTGCTAAAAGCGGCGAAGTAATCTTTTACTATGGCTAACATTTGTTCGTATCCGGCAGCTACGTTGCATACCGGCCAGTCGGAACCAAATAGGAGCCTGTTAATACCAAAAGCTTCAACAACAACGTCAAGGTATGGATAAAAATCAGCAGGTTTCCAGTTTTTCCAGTCGGCTTCGGTTACCATGCCTGATACTTTGCAAAACACATTTTCATACTTCGCAATTGCTTGTATGGCTGTTTTCCAATCGCTGATCTCTTTGTTTTTTATACCCGGCTTTGCGATATGATCAATCACAAATGGCTGATCGGGAAAACGGGCTGCAAAATCGGCAGCATAACCAAGCTGATCAGGAAAAATCAAAATATCATAAGTATAACCATATTTTTTCAGCAGGCTTATCCCGTTTAAAAAAGCAGGGCGCAGCATAAAATCGCGCTGCGGTTCGCCTTGTAAAACATGCCTGAAACCTTTCAGTTTTGAAAACTGGCTGTAATGTGCTAAACGTTCGTCAACCTGTGCCGATTGCAGGTCAACCCACCCTACTACGCCCTTTATAAAGTCATGCTTTTCTGCATTGCCTAATTGAAAATCATTTTCCTCTTCTGTTTGATCAGATTGAACCGTAATACATCCGTCAAACCCATTAGCTTTTAAAACAGGTTCCAGGTCGGCGGGTAAAAAATCTTTCCTTATCACCGCCATCTGGTTATCTATCCAGCTATAATTAACCGGGTCATACTTCCAAAAATGCTGATGCGAATCTATTTTTAACATTTTAAGGCAATTGATATATTTTATCCATCAACATCCATTTTTCGCCGGGTTTGGCATTGGGAAGCGGTTTCTGAAACTTCCACATCAGGGTTTCCCATTCCTGCACCGCGGGGTTAGCGGCGTCCATAGCTGCTTTATGCGAGAAATCAAAGGTATCGGTAGCTTCAATTATCATAAACAGGCGGTTACCAACCCGGTATATTTCGAGGTCAGTGATACCTGCATCCCTTATACTTTTTGTAATTGCCGGGCGGGCGTTCTCACTTTTATGAAAATGTTCGTATTCTGTTATCAATGCCGGGTCGTCAACCAGGTCGAGCGCTAAACAATATTTTTTCATAAGCTGATATTTGTATAGTCAAAGAATTTCTCGTCGATCAATCCTTGTTTGATCATTTCCTGCCAAAATTTAAGCGGAATCTCAATTTCAGCCATTGCTATATTCCCCTTTACCCGTTTTGGGTTTGAACTGCTCATGGCTATACTTTTAACGCCCGGAGCCATTAAGCCAAATTTCACGGCGGCTTCGGCAGGCTTAATGTTAAAATCGGCACATAGCTTAAAATAAGCCTCGCGCCATTTAACCAATGCTTTATTTTCGGGAGCTTCGGGGTTTATCAACTTATAATTATAATAATCGCCGCCAATTAAATACCCGGCATTAAATACCGCCGAGTTAATGATCTGCACGCCTTTATCTTCCAGCTTTTTCATAAACTCAAGCAACGGGCGGGGGTGGCTATGAATGGTCATGCTGTTGGCTATCATTACCCAATCCAAATCAATATCATTGGCAATCCGCTCAATCGATCGCCAGTTTTTTGCACCAACACCGATAGAATGGGCCTTTCCTTCGCGCTTTAATACTTCCAACGCGCGATAAGCATCCAGTATATCCTGGTATAGTTTTTTATCCTCTTCGGGCGATTGTGCTTTGGCTAAATATTCGTCGGGGTCATGTACCGATACCATTTGAGGAATATAACCACCAAGCAGCTCGTTGCCCTGTTCAAAACATTCAAGTATGCCATCATAGCTTATTTTTTGAACAGCGTCATGCTTCAGGTCGCGCCAAACACCGGGTTCAAAAGTTGGCTCGGGTGTTTTTAATTCGGTACGCACCCATGCCAGTTTATTGCTGATGATCACATCCTCGGGAGCTACATTTAAAGCCCTTAAACATTTACCCAGCGACTCCAAAGCCAGCCCCGCGCCATACTTGCCCGCCGAATCAAATATGAGCTTACCCTTGGTATGCAGGATACACTCTTTTACTATTTCCTGCTTAATTTCATCACTCAAAGCAACAAATATATTTCCAAGGCCGCTGGTGCCAAAAATTACCGGCGGCATATCTAAAACAAATGGTTTACCAGGCATCATACAGGTTTGTTTGTACCGTTAACGCATTAACGGTAAATAATTGATCAGTTTCAAAGTAATGTATTATTTAACTTTTTAGGTTATGAGTTATTAACCTCTTATTATGCAATTTTACCATAAATTTTTCAGTTAAACCTACCGTAAATAAAGCTATATGTTCGGAGAATCGCTTTTAGAACCTGTCGCCTGTTTTACCCTATCCTCCTCCTTTCCCTAAATTTAGGGAAAGGTATCGCTCAAGGCTCACGCTTTATTAATTTTTGAACAAATGTCTGCATCACCCCATAAAAAAAAGCTGCCCTTTTGGAACAGCTTCTCTAATTGCAGTTTATATCTTTTTTTAAACTCCGCTAAAAATTGAAAAGCCGCCATCAACACAGATCATTGCGCCGGTAACAAATGCCGAGGCATCGCTTAACAGCCATACCAGCGCGCCTATTAACTCGTCGGGATGGCCAAAGCGTTTAAACGGGGTTTGGCGTATTACGGCCCCTCCTCTTTCGGTATAGCCGCCTTCGGGTGTGGTTAACAAATTGCGGTTTTGCTCAGTCAGGAAAAAGCCG
>JABDBT010000054.1:16387-17011 GCA_013288465.1 Bacteroidota bacterium
AAACCCAAAACGGGTAAAGGGGAATATAGCAATGGCTGAAATTGAGATTCCGCTTAAATTTTGGCAGGAAAAAGCCGGGGGCAATGGCATTCATGCGTATGGCATCGCCATAACGATTGGCCAGTTCAACGGCAAACCATTGGTTATAACAATCAACCGCAGCCTTACCCATATTGTAACCCAATACTTTGGTAACCGCTTTTTTTGAATTCATAGACGATATATTAACAATGCTGCCATTACCGGTTTTTGCTATGCTCTCGCCAAATATTTGGGTAGGTATAAGCGTACCCCATAGGTTAAGGTCCATTACGCTTTTCATGCCGTCCATATTCATTTTAAAAATATCTTCGCCGGGCTGCAAAACACCCTGTGGCATATTACCGCCGGCGCCGTTCACCAGGCCATCTAAACGGCCAAATTCATTTAGTAATTTTTCGCGGGCGGCTATAAGTTCCTTTTCATCCAATACATCGGCTACCAGGGCTATTGCCTTACCACCATTTTTATTAATGGCATCGGCCCTTTCTTCAGCTACTTCCTTGTTTCGCCCTAAAATACCTACCGCGCCGCCTGCGGCAACAATACCTTTTACAAAGGCGCCGCCTAATATGCCTGTACCAC
>JABDBT010000055.1 GCA_013288465.1 Bacteroidota bacterium
CTGATTTTTTTTGCCCATTGGTGGTTTGTTGAAAGTACATTTAATTTGAAAAGCGCATGGAGAAGGAAACCGAACTATTACTCAAAGAAAACAAAGACCGCTTTGTTATTCTCCCTATTAAGTACCCCGCCATTTGGGAGATGTACAAAAAGTGTGAAGCCAGCTTTTGGACGGCCGAGGAGATAGATCTTTCGGACGACATGAAGCATTGGGAAAACATGAATGATGGCGAGCGTCATTTTATATCGCATATACTGGCATTTTTCGCGGCAAGCGATGGCATAGTGAACGAGAACCTGGCCGTAAATTTTATGAGCGAGGTGCAGTTACCCGAGGCAAGATGTTTTTACGGTTTCCAGATCATGATGGAGAATATCCACTCAGAAACGTACGCTTTATTAATTGACACATATATAAAGGACCCTGCCGAAAAGGACCGTTTGTTCCATGCTATTGAAACGGTGCCATGCGTAGGCAAAAAGGCACAATGGGCTTTACGCTGGATAAACAATGGCAGCTTTGCCGAGCGCCTGATAGCTTTTGCAGCGGTGGAAGGTATTTTCTTTTCGGGTAGCTTTTGCTCCCTTTTTTGGTTAAAAAAACGCGGGTTAATGCCGGGTTTAACCTTTAGTAACGAGTTAATATCGCGCGATGAAGGTATGCACTGCGAATTTGCCTGCCTGCTGTACCGTATGCTGGATAAAAAGCTGTCTAAAAAGGCAGCAACCGCCATTATTACCGACGCTGTTGAAATTGAAAAAGAATTTATCAGCGATGCACTTCCGGTTAGTTTAATAGGCATGAATGCCAAGCTGATGAGCCAATACATTGAGTTTGTGGCCGACAGGTGGCTGGGCGAATTAGGCTATGATAAAGTTTATAACGTTAGCAATCCTTTCGACTTTATGGAAATGATATCCCTGCAAGGCAAAACCAATTTCTTTGAAAAAAGGGTTGGTGACTACCAAAAAAGCGGGGTATTAAATACGCAGGAAAGCAAATCGTTTTCATTAGATGAGGACTTTTAGATAAAAGATTAGCGGTTGAAGATTAAAGATTAGTTGTAAACCTTTAATCCCGCAAACCAAGGTTCAGACAAAATAATAATAAATTAAAACCACCGGCTAAAGTTGCACTACTTGATACCGGTTATTAAATACCCTTAATACCAAATAATATGTACGTAGTAAAAAGAGACGGAAAACAAGAAACTGTAAAGTTCGACAAGATCACCGCACGCATTGAAAAGCTGTGCTACGGTTTAAACCCAGCATTGGTTGATGCTATTGATGTGGCCAAAAAGGTTATTGAAGGTTTGTTTGATGGGGTCACGACGTCTGAGCTGGATAACCTGGCTGCCGAAACTGCTGCATCATTAACCACCAAGCACCCTGATTATGCTTTGCTGGCTTCGCGTATCGCCGTTTCTAACCTGCATAAAAATACCATCAAGTCGTTTTCTGAAACGATGAAGTTACTATACAATTATATCGACCCTAAAACAGGTAAAAACGCCTCTTTATTGGCCGACGATGTTTGGGATATAATTGAAAAAAATGCCGAGATACTCGACAGCAGTATCATTTATGACCGCGACTTTGGCTTTGACTACTTCGGCTTTAAAACACTCGAAAAATCATACCTTTTAAAACTGGATGGTAAAATAGCCGAGCGCCCGCAGCATTTGTTTATGCGCGTGTCTGTTGGTATCCATAAAGAAGATATTGACAGCGCCATTAAAACTTATAATTTAATGAGCGAGCGCTGGTTTACCCACGCTACGCCTACCCTGTTCAACTCGGGCACACCAAAACCGCAAATGTCATCATGCTTTTTGCTAACTATGAAGGATGACAGCATTGAAGGCATCTATGATACGTTAAAACAAACGGCTAAAATTTCGCAAAGTGCTGGTGGTATTGGTTTAAGCATCCATAATGTAAGGGCTACAGGTTCATATATCAGCGGTACAAACGGCACCAGCAATGGCATTATCCCTATGCTGCGCGTATTTAATGATACCGCCCGTTATGTTGACCAGGGCGGCGGTAAACGCAAAGGCGCCTTCGCTATTTATTTAGAGCCATGGCACGCGGATATATTTGAATTTTTAGACCTCCGCAAAAATCACGGTAAGGAAGAAATGCGCGCCCGCGACCTGTTTTATGCCCTTTGGGTATCTGACCTGTTTATGCAGCGTGTAGAAGCAAACGGTGACTGGAGCCTGTTCTGCCCACATGAAGCACCGGGATTGGCTGATTGCTGGGGAAAAGAATTTGAGGCGTTATATACCAAATACGAACAGGAGGGCCGCGCCCGCAAAGTGGTAAAAGCACAGGAATTATGGTTCGCGGTACTGGATGCCCAGGTAGAAACCGGCACACCTTACTTACTGTATAAAGATGCTGCCAACGGAAAATCGAACCAGCAAAATTTAGGTACCATTAAAAGTTCAAACTTATGTACCGAGATCATTGAATACACCTCGAAAGATGAAATAGCCGTTTGTAACCTGGCCTCATTGGCATTGCCGCGTTATGTAATAAACGGTGCTTTTGACCATGATAAATTATACGAGGTTACTTACCAGGTTGCATTGAATTTGAACAAGGTTATTGACCAAAACTATTACCCGGTTGAAGAGGCGCGAAACTCCAACATGCGCCACCGTCCTATCGGCTTAGGTGTACAGGGACTGGCCGATGCCTTTATCCTGTTGCGCTTACCTTTTGAAAGCAAAGAGGCCAAGAAATTGAACAAAGAGATATTTGAAACCATCTACTTTGCTGCCATGACCGCTTCAAAAGATATGGCGATAAAAGAAGGCCCTTATGAAACATTTAAAGGGTCGCCATTATCAAAAGGGCAGTTCCAATTTGATCTTTGGAAGGTAAAACCGGATAGCGGCCGTTGGGATTGGGAAAACCTGCGTTTAGATGTAATGAACCACGGTGTGCGTAACTCTTTATTGGTTGCGCCAATGCCTACAGCTTCTACTTCGCAAATATTAGGTAACAACGAATGTTTTGAGCCTTATACCTCAAACATTTACACCCGCAGGGTATTAAGCGGCGAGTTTATCATTGTGAACAAACACCTGTTACGTGATTTAGTAAACCGCGGTATGTGGGATAATAACATGAAGGATAAGATCATCACTGCCAATGGCTCAATACAGGATATCGCTGAAATCCCGAAAGAATTAAAAGATCTGTACAAAACCGTTTGGGAGATCAAAATGCGCGACATTATAGACATGGCTGCCGACCGTGGCGCTTATATCTGCCAGTCGCAATCATTAAACTTGTTTATCAACTCGCCAAATGCTTCTAAACTAACCTCCATGCATTTCTACGCCTGGAAGAAAGGCTTAAAAACCGGCATGTACTACCTGCGTACACAAGCAGCATCACAAGCGGTTAAGTTTACAGTTGAGAACCAGGGCGGTAAAAACATGGACGCAGTAATACCTGAAATAGTAAGCCAGGTAGCCGACGAAATACCAGCCGGCCCAACTTGCTCAATGGAAGAAGGCTGCGTTACTTGTTCTGCGTAAGCAGAACAGTCCATAGTTAATGGACGATAGACCATAGTTGTTGTTATTCAATTGACAGCTGCTATGGTCTTTTTGCATTATATTTGTTTAGCGGGTATTTAACCTTACTATGGACTATCGACCATGGACCATCGACTAAAATGACCAAACACGAACTCATCTCCTGCGAACGTTGCGGCAAACGCATTGAATGTAAAGCTAATTCTTACACCAAATGCCAGTGCAGCGTTGTGCAGTTAAATTTGAATGAGGTGCAATACATAAGCGAGAACTATGAAGGTTGTATGTGTGCTGAGTGTTTGCTGGCTTTACAACAAGAATATAGGGATATGGCGGGGATAGTTTAATTGATATGCAAGGTTTTTTTATAGAAGTTCCCTGCGAATTGGACTCCAACTATTCGTTGATAATTGAGGATGATGGCCGTGTTGCTTATGCTTATTTAATGGAGTATGGAGATATTATAGGCGATGTATGGCTTTATAATCACCAGGAGGCAATGAAACAGGCAGATTGGAACAATCAACAAATGCCGTGGTTAAACCCCACAGAATATCTAAAAAATGAGGCTTCGATAGCTCCTATTACAAATAAAAACGAAGTAAGGTGCGAATGGAATGAATCACTTACCGACGGGTTGATAGAAGTCAGCATAACCTTGCGCGGAAAATTTATCGCTCATATCTTATCGGGATCAAAACCCGGGTGGTCAACCTTAGTAATTAAAGATGGGCCATTGGCGCAGGTTTATTAGTAATGGTGGGGTTTGCGATACTAATCTTTCAAAAGATTAAATCGTAGTTTTTCGTTTTCTATTTCATCAATCAGCTCTTGTTCGGTAGGTAGATAAGGCATATATTTTGTGGCGAACAGTTGTGGGGTATCGTTCATTATCGAATATTTTACTACAGTTTCGCTTTTTTCAGTACACAAAATTATACCAATAGTTGGCAAATCGCCTTCGGGCTTCTTTAAGTCATCAAACAGTCGGCGATACATATCCATTTGCCCAATATCCTGGTGGGTAAGTTTTCCGATTTTTAAATCAAAAAGAACAAAACATTTTAAGATATAATTGTAAAAAACCAAATCGACATAAAAATGCTCCGTTTCAGTACTTATACGGTACTGCCTGCCAACAAACGAAAAGCCTTTACCTAATTCCATTAAAAACTTTTGTAGGTTTTCAATGAGGGTTGTTTCTACTTTTTGCTCTGAAAAACTATTTGGCTCGGGTATATTTAAAAACTCGAAAACATAGGGGTCTTTAATAAAATAACGGATATCGGGGGTCTGACTATCTTTTGCCAGAGCTATTTCGGGTGTTGTATTTTGTGTAGAAAGTAACCGTTGATAGTAAAGAGTATTTATATTCCTTTCAAGGGCCCTCACACTCCATTGTTGTTCGGCGGCTTCTTTCAAATAATACAATCTTGCTTTTGAGTCATCAATACGCATGATTACCGGTTATGGCTCCAACTCAAATTTCTACACACTGTGTAGAATATTTCATCCTGAGGATAAATAGTAAAGAATTGCCTCATATTGTACAAGTTGGCATACGAAAACCCCTTACCAAATTCGATTGTTAGGCTTTTCGATAATTCCTTTAAAACCTCCTCGCCGTAGTTTGCCCGTTCTTTTCCATTTTGTTCTTCTAAAACAATTCTCTTCCCTATTTCCCAATAGGCTTCAACCATTGCCGAATTAATAGCCTGGTATGTTTTCCGCCGTGCCGTTTCGAGTATTTGTTTTATCTCATGTAAATAATGCATATTAATTTTTCTATTTCTTAATAGTATTAATAATGGGGCTTACCTGGCTTAGCTATGTCAACAAGATTCACCCCTCTTTCAACACACTATCCACCCAAGCCTTGCCCCAGTTTTCAATTTCTTCGGCGCTCCATAAGGATGGGTAAAAAATACGTTTCTGGAAACGCGGAGGCAGGTACTTTTGCCAGTTGGTGCCGCCGGTAGCTTTTATTTCTTCGGGTTCTCGGTTTAAGTAGCGCACCGCCGATTTATAATGCGACAGCGGCCAGTTAACATTTACATTAACATCCAATTGCCGCAGCTCATGCTCCAGTTCGGGGGTAGCTTTTGACGCGGATTTGAATTGATTATATAACGCGTAAAAATTATGCCCTGTGCTGGCTTTAGCCAGTTCAATAAATATTTTGGCGTATTTTTTTTCAAACTGTTTTAGGGTTAAGGTTTTTTTGCCGGTTGACAGTTCGGTAGCGCCAAATTTCCAGTAAAGGTATTCAAACTGGTCTTCAATGGTGGCGTTTTTCAACTCGTCCCGTTTATCTTTCACTACCAAGTTAACCAGGTCGGTGGCATAGATCTCGATCATCCGGTATTGCCCCGATTGAAAACCGCTTGCCGGCAGTAATGACATCCTGAAATTTAAAAACTGTTCTTTCTCCATCCCGTCAACCATGATCTCAAATGATTGGGTAAGCGCCCCGAAATAGCGGTTAATACGTTTTAACCGCGCTGTAAAAAATGCGGCGGTTAGTGGCTGCGCGGCGGTTATTTGTTCGCACTCGTGCAGCACCAGTTTAAAATACAGTTCGGTTATCTGGTGGTAGCAAATAAATATCTTCTCATCCGGGAACGGTGTTTTGGGATTTTGCAGGCTTAACAGCGTATCCAGGTGTATATAATCCCAATAAGTTAAAAAATCGGCATGTAGTAAACCGTCGAGGTATGAGGGCATATCCTGCCCCATGGCTTCATATTTTTCCTGTAAACGGGCCAGGCGTTCTTCAATTTCGGGCGAAAAGTTCATGGGCAAATGTAATAAGATTTGGGAATTATGGGAATATGACTCGTCCTGAAATAAGGCCCTTGAAATCTATAGCCGTATGTGACCGTTCAATGCTGCCTGGCCTTTAAAGGTAACGAATTCGTAACCTTTAAAGGCCGGTATTTTTAATTGTGGCGATTTCGCCATATTTAAAATCATTAAACACTATTTTAAATTTAACTCAATCCAACTATGTGTATCGAGGTAGAATAATTAGAAGAATAATTTAGTAACAATTAGACCAATTATAAAAAATATTAGATATAGCAACCAATTTTCCTGCATAATTTGAAAGATGCTTTGTGGGCTTATTCCATATTGTTTAAATAAGTTGCTATTAGTTTTTAAATCATTTTCGTTTGCCCTAATTATTATATTTTGAATATTATCTACTTTTCTTAAAGTTGATTGGTGGAGTTTAACATACTCATGATTTGTAAATGCCAGTGCTTCTTCAGCGCCGGTCAAAAAGTTAGACATGGTTATATTATTTTTTTTACATAAACTCTCGATTCTTGGATGTTGAATATAATTTATTCCATATAAATCTACAAGCAAACGACCAATATCAATTTTTAAATTGTCTTGAATATTTGTTGGATTTCCCTCTAATACAGAATATCTATGTGCTATCGCTTCAAATCCATAGTTAATGTCACGCATGTTCAAATGAATCCAAAAAGATTTTTTATGGCCCTCTACAAATTGATAAAATTCATCTAACATTATTTTCTCTAACTCATCGTACCTTTCTGATATCATACTAAATGGTACTTTTTTGATTTCAGCGACTTTATGAATGGAAAACGACTTGGTTTGCCCTGTATCAAAATACTTGACAGCAACAGAAGTTACTCTGGGCGTTCTTCCGTCAGTTATATCATGGAAACTCTCGCAGGAATAGTGTACGATTAAATAATTTGAGGGCTGTTCGCAGATCTCAGTAATAGTTGCTTTAGCTTTTTTCCTTTTTTTAATTCTGCTTGATGCTTTGCTCATGTAAAAATTCGTTCATATTATTGTCCTCATTCAAATATAACATTAATCTATGTACTGCTTATATGATTGAATAATAGCTTCTTCCTCATTTCACCCAAATTCCTTATCTTCACCGCCCGAAATCATATTTAAATTATGAAATTATTAGAAGGAAAAACCGCGCTCATCACCGGTGCATCAAAAGGAATAGGCCGTACCATAGCACAAAAGTTTGCCGAGCATGGCGCTAATGTGGCTTTTACCTATTTATCGTCTGTTGAAAAGGGACAGGCCCTGGAGCAGGAACTGCAAAGCTTTGGCACCAAAGTTAAAGGCTACCGCTCTGATGCATCAAAATTTGAAGAGGCGGAAAAACTGATCAATGATATCGTAGCCGATTTCGGCACCCTTAATATCGTAGTGAATAACGCGGGCATCACCAAAGACGGCCTGCTGATGCGCATGACCGAGGATAACTGGGATGAGGTTTTAAATGTGAATCTTAAATCAATTTTCAACGTCACCAAAGCAGCATCAAAAATTATGATGAAAAACCGCGATGGCGTGTTTATTAATATGAGTTCGGTTGTGGGTGTGCAAGGCAATGCCGGGCAGGCCAACTATGCCGCTTCAAAAGCCGGTATCATCGGTTTCAGTAAATCAATAGCCAAAGAATTAGGTTCGCGTAATATCCGTACCAACGTGGTGGCCCCGGGCTTTATCCGCACAGAAATGACCGACATCCTCGACCCTAAAGTGGTTGAAGGCTGGGCACAGGCCATCCCGCTTAAACGCGCCGGCGATACCGCAGATGTAGCAAATGCCTGCGTATTCCTGGCATCAGATATGGCCACCTACATCACCGGGCAGGTTATACCTGTTGATGGTGGAATGCTATAGGTGATTTCGAATTTCGGATATTCAATTTCGAATTTTGTCCCAACCCTCTTTGCGCGCAGCGAAGAGAGGGTCGCCCAGCGTAGCGTTGGCGGGGTGAGTCCACTGCGGACAGGTTAAATGATTTTGAATTTCGGATGTTCCAACCCGCTTTATCCACCTAATTTTGCGTCAAACATATTACATTCAAATTCATAATATTTTTGCATTTTGCACATGAACGTTTAACATACCACGTTAAACGTATCGCCTGTAAAATATGCTATTATTTTCAGTAACCTGGGGATCAGTTTCAGGATGGTGGACACCTGTGTGCCTGCTATTGGGCTTGCTGTATGCCTGGTTGATGTACCGCCAGCCGGTAAATTTAAGTAACACCTTCAGGTACGTACTTGCCGGCGCACGCGCGCTGGTGGTATTCCTTATCGCGTTATTATTGGTTTCGCCGCTGGTAAAATCCGTAAGCTATAAACCCGAAAAGCCATTAATTTTAATAGCCCAGGATAATTCAGAATCAATAAAATTATTCCCGACCCCAGGGATTAAAAAAGTCTCTCCGCCAATTGGCGGAGGAGATTTAGAGGGGGCTGGGACCGGCGCTAACGCCCTCTCCAAGCTTAAAACTCTTTTAGGCGATGGCTACGAATTACATGAATTTCATTTTAACCATGACCTTGCCGACGGGCTAACTAACAAATTTGATGGCAGGCAAACCGATATATCCGCAGCGCTGCACCAGTTGAATGATCGCTTTGTTAATCAAAACATAGGCGCGGTGGTGTTAGCTACCGATGGTTTATATAACCAAGGCGCCGACCCGCAATATGAGGCGCGTAATTTTAAAGCTAACATTTATACCATTGCTTTAGGCGATACCATACCCAAACGCGACCTGCTGATTGGCAATATCAACTATAATAAAACCGCTTTTTTAGGCAATGATTTTGAGATAGAGGTTTTAGCCGAGGCCTACCAAAGCAAGGGCGAAAACATGCGCCTTAATGTTACCGAAGACGGCAAACCGGTACATACCGAAAATATCCCGGTAAGTTCGGATGCTTTTAAAAAGGTGGTTACCATAAAGTTGAATGCCGACAAAAAGGGTATCCGCAAGTTCAATATCAGCATCTCGCCCATTAAAAATGAGTTGTCTGTTCAAAATAACGAGGAAACCATTTACTTAGAAGTGCTGGATATAAAGCAGAAGATACTATTGTTATATGACGGCCCGCACCCGGATATCAGCGTGATACGGCAGGCTATTGAAAGCAATAAAAACTACGAGGTTAAAACCGGGCTGGTAACCGACCTTGCTACCACAAAACTAAGCGATTATAGCCTGGCTATACTCTACCAGCTATCGGGCAATAGTTTTGGCATATTAAAAGATCTGATAAAAAGCAAAACACCTTTATGGTATATGGCAGGCGCGCAAACCGATTTGCCGGGCTTAAACTACCAGGAAAAATTAATTAAGATAAGCGCCGGTCAGCAGGAAATGCAGGAAGTTTTTGCACAACCCATAACTGCTTTTACCTTGTTTAACCTAACAGATTCAACCTGGAAAAAGATATCCATGTTCCCACCGTTGCTGGCGCCATTTGGCAACTACGGCACATCGGCCACCAACGGCGTTTTGTTAAGGCAAAAAATAGGCAGCGTACAAACCACTTATCCCCTGCTGGCCTTCGGCGATGATAATGGTAAACGTATAGGCATACTTACCGGCGAGGGCCTTTGGCGCTGGCAGCTCTCCGAGTTTGAGAGCTATGGCAACCATCACGCGGTTGAAGAACTGTTTAGCCAGGCGGTGCAATACCTCACAGCCAATGCCAACAGCAAGCGGTTTAGGGTATATCCGGCCAAAAACGTTTTTGATGAAGGCGAAAATGTGCTCATCAATGCCGAATTATATAACGACGCGCTGGAGCCTGTAAATACGCCTGATGTAAAAATTGAACTGAAAAACACAGCGGGTAAAAGCTTCAACTTCCTGTTCACTAAAAACGGGCCCGACTACCAGTTAAACGCCGGCGCGCTGCCGGTTGGCGAATATACCTACAATGCAGGCACTATACTGGGCAATCATGCTTATACCGCCACCGGGCAGTTAACAGTTAAGCCATTAAATTTAGAACTGCGCCAAAGCGCTGCCAATCACCAGTTGTTAAGAACAATAGCCAAAGAAAGCGGCGGCGAAATGCTGCAACCTACAGAAATTAACCGCCTTGCCGATCTCATCAAAAAGAACGAAAACATCAAAACACTGGTTTATGAAGACAAACATTACAGCGACATCATTGATGTAAAATGGGTGTTTGTGCTCATCCTGGCTCTGTTAAGCGCGGAGTGGTTTTTCAGGAAACGGGAAGGGGAGATTTGATTTCGGATTTCGGATGTTCAATTTCGGATTTAAGGAAAACTTATACACTAGCTCATAAGTAATAGCGTTGATTAAGTTCTTTGTGGAAACAGGATGAAAAATAAGCCCTTAAAAAGTAACCAGTGGGTCCTGCCGGTTATCCCAAAACCAAACAATTAATACCACATTGTCATAAACTTTATAAAACACGGAACAGTTTTTATGAAGAATGCATTTTCTTATTTCGGTATTTTCGTTGGCTATAGGATATAGATAAGGCGTAGCTTCAATGATGGTTAACGATTTAGAAACCCTACCATGAAATTTTATCACAAAACGATCTCCCCATCTTTGTTGAAGTTGGGAAATTAGTGCCTCGTATGTTTCTTCTGCTTCGGGTGTGAATATTAATTCAAAGCTCATTTTTTAGAAAAGTGCTTCGTTTTAAACTCTTCAAAAGAAATGGTTTCTCCATTTTCAAACTGACGGATACTTTTTTCTATTCCTTTCAAAACATGGGGTGGCAATGTATCGGGCTGTGGCTCAAAGTGAACTTTTAAAGCTTTTAAGACTGCTTTAACGGTTTTTAATTGTTCTGCATTTTCGGGATGTATCACTATTGACTCCATATATCAAAAATACAAAATTCAAAACAAATAATTAAACCTGCTACGGCTTTTAATGATACGCCTTTTACCGCTTCATTATCCCGGCATATTACCGGTTTGCATAGGATCAGACAATTAAGATACGGTGATCTCGCCGCGCAGGTCGGTTTCCAGTAAACGCTTAACCTCCTCTGGGTCTTTTACCTGACCCAATAAATGCATCATTTTTGTAACTGCCGATTCAAACGTCATATCATAACCGTTAGTTATGCCAATATCTTTTAATGACCGGCTGGTTTCATATCTTCCCAGCTCTACAGTGCCTACTTTACATTGCGAAATATCCAGTATCACCTTACCGCTTTCAACAGCTTTTTTAAGCATATCAATAAACCAGGCATCGGTAGTGGTATTACCTGCGCCGAATGTTTCCATAACAATGCCGCGTACATCGGCATTTAAAATGGTTTCAACCACTTTAGGGCTTATGCCCGGGTATAATTTAAGCACAGCTACTTCGCTCACCAGGTTTTTGTGTACAATAAGCGGCCCCTCTTTTGGCTGCCTGATGTCATTTACACTAAAGCGCAGGTGTACGCCCGACTCTGCCAGGATAGGGTAATTGGGCGAGCGGAATGCTTCAAACTTGGACGAATTGTATTTGAACGACCGGTTCCCCCTGAATAATTTATAATCAAAGTAGATACAAACCTCGGGTACGCGCGCCTTGTCATTCTTTTTTGCATTGGCAATTTCAATGGCCGTCATCAGGTTTTCCTTGGCATCAGTACGTATTGCGCTGATAGGCAATTGCGACCCGGTAAATATCACCGGTTTAGCCAGGTTTTGCAACATAAAGCTCAATGCCGATGCGGTATAAGCCATCGTGTCTGAGCCGTGCAATATCACAAAGCCGTCAACGGTATCGTAATGGGTTTCAATTAACCCTGCCAGCTGGCTCCAGATAGCCGGGTTCATGTTTGATGAATCGATGATCTCCTCGAACGAATGTACCTTAATTTTACAATTCAGCTTTTCAAGCTCGGGTACATTATCCATTATCTGCTCAAAATTGATAGGCCTGAGCACCTTAGTAGTCGGATCAGTCATCATACCTATTGTCCCTCCGGTATATATGATCAATATTTGGCTCATAAGGTTTGTATTATTTATTTAAAATGCTTTTATAACGTGTTCACACACCAAATATTTGTTTTGAATTTTCTGTAGTGATGGCCGCTACTGTTTCAAGGCTTACCTGTAAAACATCGGCTACCTTTTGCGCTACATATATCAAATACGAACTTTCGTTAGGTTTACCCCTGTACGGAACGGGTGAAAGATACGGAGAATCTGTTTCTAAAACGATATGGCTTAAATCAATTTGAGGTAAAATTTTGTCTAATCCGCCATTTTTATAGGTAACCACACCGCCTATTCCTAAATAAAACCCCAGGCCGATAACTTTTTGAGCCTGCTCAAGCGTCCCTGTAAAACAGTGAAATATCCCGCGCAGGTTTTCGTCCTTGGCTTCTTCCAGTACACCGAACACTTCATCAAATGCTTCGCGGCAATGGATAACTATGGGTAGTTTTAATTCTTTGGCCCAGGCAATTTGTGTTTTAAAAGCTTGTATCTGCCGGTCTAAATTGGTTTTATCCCAATACAGGTCTATCCCTATTTCGCCTACGGCGTATATTTTATGGCCCTGCCCGGCTTGTTGTATGGCTATTAATTCTTCGGCCCAGCTTTCTTTAACATCACACGGGTGTAGCCCCAGCATAGGGAAGCAATTTGCAGGAAACGAGCTCACCAAACTAAATACCTTTGATACCGATACAAAATCTACATTGGGCAAAAAAAGGCGGGTAATACCATTTTCAAAGCAACGCTGCATTAAAACCGTGCGTTTTACCGTATCGGTTTCATAATACTGGTGGGTATGGGTATCAGTTAGTATCATTTGGCAAAAGTAAAAAACAAATGCCGGATAATGGGCGCGAGCACTTCATCATCCGGCATTGAAAATCAGTTATTCAATATTTATTAGCTCTTTTTAGCCGCTGCGCTTGTTTTTTTAGCAACCGGTTTTTTTGCGGTATGTTTTGGCAAAGCATGTTTTATGGGGATAATTTTCACCAGCTCCACATCAAAAAGCAAGGTGGTAAATGGTTGAATGCTATCATAACCCTTTTCGCCATAAGCCAATTTGGAAGGGATAATTAACTGTGCTTTTGAGCCTTCATTTAATAATAAAAAGGCTTCATCCCAGCCCGGTATAACCATATCGGCATTTATAGCAAATTTTATAGGCTCATAATGGCGGCCGGGTTGATCCAATCCGCCTTTTTTTGCTTCGGCTTCAACGCTCGAGTCAAAAACTTTGCCATCCAGCGTGCGCCCGGTATAATTTACCAACACGGTATCGCCCGCTAATGGCTTACGTTTAACCGATGGTTTGGTGATCCTATATTTTAAACCCGAAACGGTAGTTTTAAGCAATAATTTATGCGCGGCAATATATTTATCTGTATTAGCAGCTTCTTCGGCGCCGTATTTGTCAACCAGTGCTTTTCGTTCGGCAATAGCTTCATCTAATGATTGTACCCGTACAACTTTTAAGGTGAAAAACATATTGCTGCCTTTAGGCAAAAATGCCGGGCGCTGCTGCTCATTGTTTTTAAAAATAGAGTCGGTTGGTATCCTCACCAACACACTGTCTTGCGCGGTTAGCAAAGGAAATATATCCATCAGGTCACCTTCGGCTTGTATCTTAGCTTGCATGGGGGCACCTTTTTGGTACGAGCTAAAAAGTATCGAGTCTTTATCGGTTTTTTGTACGGCGTTAAAGGTCACAATATCGTTCAGCTTTACCCTTTCGCCGGTGTTATGGGTCAGTAATTTATATTGGGTCCCTCTTGCGGTGCGCTGAAAACCATCCTGGGCGTTAGCTTTAACGGCAAACGCGCAAATAAATAAGTATATTATATATTTCTTCATAATAAAAAAAGCCTCCCCATTAACGGAGAGGCTGTATATTGTTTTAAAATTATTTTTTTGTTGCCTGGGCACGCTGCATCTGCTCTCTCAGTTGTTGCATTTGCGCAGCGGTTGGTGCTGCCGGTGCAACCGGTTTTGGCGCGTTAGGGTCCGGATGTACAATTTTCACCATTTCCACTTCAAAAACAAGCGGTGTATAAGGGCCTATAGGGCCATTACCCTGGTCGCGGTAAGCCAAGTCAGACGGGATAACAAAAGTAGCTTTAGCGCCTGCATTTAACAATAACAAGCCCTGATCCCAACCTGGTATTACCCTGCTTTGGCCTACCGGGAAAGAGATAGGTTTGTAAGGGTTCATTGGGTTAATTTGCAATTTAGCTTTTACAGCTTCCTCTTTTATATTGGTATCAAAAACTTTTCCGTTAGTTGTTTTACCTATGTAATTTACATACACGGTATCGCCTACGGTTGGTACCGCTCCCGTGCCTTGTTTATTAATTACGTAATTTAAACCTGTAGGTGTTTTAGTTACATTTAGTTTATTGTCATCAATATATTTTTTCACTTTGGCCGGCTCCTGGTTTTTCATCGCATCATACCGTGATTTCATATAGGTAGAGATGTTACTTTGGAATACCTGGTCGGTTTGAGTCCCTTTAGCAAGTACTTTTTCTATTTTTATATCGTAAACCAGGTACTTACCCTTAAAGCCTTGTGGCCGCGGTTTTCCTTTGTAAACCGAGTCAACAAAAACCTTAATAGTTGCGCTATCACCTTCGGTCAATAATAATATACCATCTGTTACATCACCTTTAGCCTGTGCTTTTGGCACCATTGTAGAAACGGGCATGCCTCTTTCATAAGTGCTCATCAATAACGAATCGGCATCGTTTTTTATAGTTAGATCGGCTATAATAAAATCGCCATCTTTAATTTTAGGGCCGCTTTTATCAGTATGTATATTGTATAACATACCGTTATCGCCTTTTTTAAATCCTCCGTTACAACTTGCTAAGCCTATAGTTGCAATCGCTAAAAACATTAAGTTTCTTTTCATTTTTATTGTATTAATAGTTTTTTATATTCGGGTAAAATTAGTTTAAATTGATCTACAACATGTTGCAGGCTATCTGTTGATTGCCCGCCTGCGGCATTTCTATGTCCGCCGCCGCTAAAATACTTTTTACAAATGTCATTTGCAGGAAAATCTCCTTTTGAACGCAAAGAAAGTTTCACTTTATCGTTCCGCTCCACAATAAATGCCGCCAAACGTATGCTGCCAATGGTTAAAGCATAGTTTACAATACCTTCCGTATCGCCGGTATTAACGTTATATTTTTCTAAATCTTGTTTATTAACCGCAATAATTGCAGTATTAAATTCGGGCAGTATTTCCAGGCAATTGGTTAAACAATGGCCCAAAAACCTTAGACGACTTTCGGACGAGCTATTATATACCAGTTCATGTATGCGCCAGTTTACAGCACCAGCGTCAATCAGATCAGCTACGGTACGGTGTACGGCCGATGTGGTATTGGGCAACCTGAACGAAGCCGAATCCGTCATTATACCCGTGTATAAACAGGTGGCAACATCGGCATTAACCAGTTCTTTATGGTTAAGCACATTAACAATAAAATCATATACCAGCTGGGCGGTAGCGCAGGCATTAATATTCCAGTAACGGTAATCATCAAAATCTTCGGGCTCCAGGTGATGGTCAATCATTATTTTATAAGCCCCGCTTGCCCTTACAACTTCGCCCATTTCATTAATGCGGTTTAACGCGTTAAAATCAAGGCAAAAAATTAGGGTGGCATTGTTGATCAGGTCAATAGCCTCTGGGGTATGATCGGTATAAATAATAACATCTTCATTACCGGGCATCCAGCTTAAAAAGTCGGGATAATCTGTAGGTGCAATTACCCTGGCATGATGGCCCTGCTGTATCAAATAATTATACAAACCTAACGACGAGCCCATAGCATCACCATCAGGCTTATGATGCGTAGTAATTACTATTTTTTGAGGCTGCGCTAAAAGGTTAATAAGCGACGCGGTATCTAACATCAATTTTAAAAAAGAGTTGCAAAGCTAAATAAATTAAATACAAACCATCATAATATAATTAAAAAAGCTTTATCGTTCATTTATAAAAAGCTATTTTTGCGCAATTTTAACAGGACAATGGAAAATAATAAAACTTTTACAATGATTAAACCCGATGCTGTAGCCAATGGCCACATCGGTGGAATTTTAGATAAGATTATAAAAAGCGGGTTTAAAATAACC
>JABDBT010000056.1 GCA_013288465.1 Bacteroidota bacterium
ACAAAACCAAACAAGACCAGGAATTGATGTAATTCATAACCCCTTTTATATTAAATGGTTATGTTAATTGTTATTAATTTCTTAACATAAAGATAATATTGAATTGATGTATTGATAATATATCTTTGAAGCAATAGCCAAACCATGAAAAAAACAAATGCGAAAACGGGGACCAAAGCCAACCGTACAAAAATTGAAGCCAGCCTTATAACCGAACTAAAAGCCATAACCGGTAAACTGGGCGAAGGAACAAAGAAACTTACCAAAAAGATAGAAAAGGGCTCGAAAAAATTAGCCAAAAAAATAGCTAAAGAAATTAAGGTTGCTGAACTTGCTGTAGTTAAGGAAGTTAAACCTGCTGTAAAAGCCGAAACTAAATCGGTAATGGATACGCCGGTTAAAAAGGCAGTAGCTGCACCGGCAAAGCCTGTAGTAAAAGCCGAAACCAAACCCGTAGCTAACACGCCGGCTAAAAAGGCAGCAGTTACACCAGCAAAGCCAGTAGCAATAGCGCCGGTAAGCGCAGCGAAGGCAAAGCCAGCAACAAAAAAATAATAGATTTATCATTGCAAGGCAGCCAAGGTTTAAAGCGGCAAGATTTGACAACTTTTTAAAAGTTGTCAAATCTAAAAACCCGCCAGCCGCCACGTTCCGCGCAATGACATAGTTTTTATTCAGGAAATACGCCCCACTATTTCTGCATCACCATAACCCCGTTCATTAGCAGGGTACTGCCGCTATCGGCTACAATATTATATACCTTTTGTACGCCACCCCCCTGTTCTGATTTTTGCAGAACCGTGTAAGTTTCATAGTTGCCCTTATCATTTAAACAAAGCACCTGTTGTCCAACAAGTATATCGCCCATTTTAAAATTGCCATCTTTGGTTAGCATGGGGTGATTAGGGGTGGCTTTAAGCACTTTGGTGTTTAATGTTATGTTTAAACCATTAATCGTATTCACCTCAGTAGCCGAAACCAATACCAGCTGGGTAAGCGCGTAGTTTTTAGCTTTGTGTATAGTAAGCGCTTTTACTTTAACGGCAGATGGCTGGCGCGTAACGGGGTTTACTGTAATTACCTCATCGCCGCTTTTTACGTCTTTTAACAACTTTTTAGCACCATTGCCCATAGTTACTTCTTCATCGCCGGGGAAACAGATGTCATTGCCGTAAGTGGCAGCTTCATCCTTCATATCCTTGCCATTGTTCAACACTTTAAATTGCTGAAAGGCCATCTCTTTTGAAAGCACATAGGATAACTTCAGGATGAAGTTTTTTTCCTCTTTGTTGATATTATCAATATCGTTGAAATATTTATCCCATACTTTGGCATCGGCAGTAAAATCGGGCACCAGGGCCTGGTATTTTTTCCCGGTTTCGCTGGTGTAAAAAACCATGAGGCCAATTTCCTGTAAACCTTCTTTGGCCACCAGTTTATACAGGTCTATGCGTTTTTTCAGGCCGTCGGTCCCGGTAATAAAATAAGGTTTACGGCTTTCATAACGGTCAAGTACGTACGCATTGTCAAACTTAACGTAGGTGTCGTTATCAAGGTCGGAAACTTTATAGGTTAGGGCCTTGTTATACTCATCCATAGTAAGCGGGCGTGGATTAACCGTTTTTTGGGCCCGGCAAATACCGGCTAAATAAAGTAAGCAAAGGGTGAAAATTAGTTTGCGCATTGGGTAATTATTGGTTGGTCAAATATATTAAAAGCCCTTCAATCTTATCGATTTGAAGGGCCTATGGGTTGTAAAGTTGTTGTTATGATAGCTGTTTAAAAGCATCGGCAAAGGCTTCCATTTCGTCCATGCGGCCAATGCTTATGCGGCAATAGTCCAGGTTGTTCATTTTCCAGAAACGAATACCCACCCCCCGTTTATTCATTTCATCACTAAACTTGCGGCCATCCATTTTAATTGGGAACATCACAAAATTGGCTGATGATGGGATATAAGTATAACCCTCTTTTTTCAGCACATCATATAAATATTCTTTAGAGGCTATAGTTTTTTTCAAGGCATCCTGTAAAAAATCAGTTTCCTGGTAGGCTACCGCGGCGGCGGCAACAGTAAGCGCATTTAAGTTCATGAAACCCGGCGTATAACGCGATAAAGTACTCACGGTGTCGGGCTGCGCTATTATGTAACCGCAGCGCATACCGGCAAAACCATACAGTTTCGAAAAAGTACGTGCAACAATGATATTACTGCCTTTCTTTACCATATCTATCATGGTTGTACCCTGCGGATCGGGCAGGTAATCAATATAAGCCTCATCCACAAAAACCATTGTTTTTTTGCTTACTCGTTCACAAAAACCTTTTAATTTTTCGGTATCAACAACCGTAGCGGTGGGGTTATTAGGGTTGCAGATATAAACCAGCCCTGTATTTGGGCCTACTTTAGCTTCCATGGCATCCAGGTCGAGCTTATAATCGGCGGTCATAGGTACTTTTACCCATTTGCTCCCTAAGCGTTGAGCGTGTGATGGCAGGTCGTCATAAGATGTTTCGCCCGTTATAATTTCGGCGCCATTTTTACCGTAAAACATGCCTGCTGCTTCCAGTATAGGTGTCGAACCGGCATCCATCAGGATGTTCCCCTGGCTAACACCTTCATGCGCGGCAATTTTGCCCAATAACACAAATGTATTGGCAAATGGGTACCTGAAGCTTTCATCTATGGTATCCTGTATAGCTTTTTTTGCTGCGGGTGATGGGCCAAAGGGGTTCTCATTGGCATTTAACCTTGCCTTTAACCCCACAGGTGTTTGGGCCGCTATTTGCGCTTCCGAAAGAAATTCGTCGCCGGATGATGAATTTAATTTTCTAATAACAGGTGCTGCGGCCAGTTTATTTGCGGCTGTTGAGAGGAAGGCCAGCCCGCCGGCCATCATGGCGCTGGATTTGATCCAGTTTCTGCGGTTAAGTGAGTTTGACATATCGTTCTAATGTTTTATAGTGAGTTAAAATTATCCTTTAGTCGATTCGGCAGGGTACGTTACCCGCTGCTCGGTTACACGCCCATGTATAGCCGTCACCACGCTTCGTGCCGACTCAAATGCGCCTGCCATCCACGCGTTTAAATAAGTTAAATGTTCGCCGGCAAAATACACCTGTTTATCCGGTTTCAAAAGCGCCGGGTATTGATTTTTGCGGGTTTCGGTGGTATATTCGGCCCAGCCGCCCAGGTTATATTTGGTTTTATGCCAGCTTATTGAAAATGATCTTTCAAATGCCGTATCATATTGCGGGTGTATAAGCCTGCCCTTTTGCAGGGCCAGTTTCTCGCGGACGGCATAACTTAATTCGCCGGTACGCAGCGCCTTATCGTTAAAATTATAATAGCCTATCAAAATCCCCTTTTTACCGAGGTAATCGTATGATGGATAAAAAATTTGGGTCAGTTCATTATTGGTATGAGTAATGCCGCCATAAATATGATCATCTTCCTCCCAAAACCTTCTTTTAAACTGCAGGCCAATTTTGCCCGTTTTCATATAGCCAATATAGTCAATAGCCCGGCTTACATCGCCCGAGAAATTGTTGTTAACATTACTCAAAACGGGGAGGGGCAGGGTGCATATACAAAGATCACCCTGCAGGGCATGTTCGCCCGTGGCATCTTTATAAGTAATTTTTACGCCTTCGGGCAGGTTGGCAATATGGGTTACTTCTGCGCCAAGTTTTAGCATTGGGGCAACCTTTGCCTGCAATGCCTTTGCAATCTGGTCCATACCGCCAATAGCCTGGAACATGGTCATTTGCAGCTCATAGGTATATTCGGCCACATTGTAAAAATCAGGGTCCATTAACCCCGATTGTATAATATCAGCCAGTTTATGCGGATCAGCAATTTTACCCGGTTTATCGCCTGCTCCCGGTGCCTCAGTATATCCCCTCCGTGCTGATGCTCTGTATAATTTATCCGGGTTAAGCCCGCCTTCGGCCATCAGGTATTCGATCACTTTTTCGGCATCTTCCTTGCTTAAGCCGGTATCTAACGCCGAGTGGTCAATGCTTTTGGCTAACAGCTCGGTTGTATAACCCCGTATATCATTATGTATTTCGCGTACAGGTACCCTTTTGTTGGATAGCGGCCCCTTGCCCTCGGCATAGTAATAGGCGCCTTCATTTACATTGTTATAAACCTGTATAGGCACGCCTAACTCTTTACAATAATGCAGCGTAAGCAAATGATGATGCGGTATGCGCGACGGGCCCGCGTTAAAATATTGGCCATCGTCAAAATGGGCCGTCGCTGTGGGTTTATCTGTTTCGGTATTGGTGCTGCCGTTACGTATGCTAAAGCACCGGCCGCCTGCACGCTGGCGGGCTTCCAATATGGTGCATTTATAACCTAATTTGTTTAGCTCATAGGCGCTGGTCATTCCGGCCAGCCCTCCGCCTAAAATAATGATATGCTTGCCATTGCCGCTGCCGGTTAAATTAAAAGCATGGGCCGGGGCCGATTTTAAAAGGCCCAAAGCCAGCATAGCCGGGTAAGCGCCGCCTGCCAGCATAGCGCCTTTACTTAAAAAACTTCTCCTGGTTAAATTTTCCACTAATAAACAATACTTATAGCAGGCTTAGCAGCCCAATAACGGTGATTTTTCGGTTGTTTTACCAGTTAAAATTAAGGATTTTTTAATGAAAACAGAATTTTATCATTAAAGCATAAAGGCACGGCTGTAATTAGCCGGTTTGAGAGGAATTATAGTGAAATTTGTTATAAAATCCATGTAATTTGTCGTCTTTTTAGGCAATTGAAAGGATAAAGCCTATTCTTTTTGCACTATCTGGCTGTTTACCTCAATCTCATTCAATAAACCGGGCGAGTTTACGGTACTGCTAAAGCTCCTGTCGGTATTTGTTTGGGCCATTTTGGTAAGGTCGTTATCTGTCTGATCTAACTCTTTGATAAGCGTATTGATCTCTTTTAAATGCGAATTGAAAAACTTTACCTTGTTGTTGTAAGTATCAATTTTATAATTGTTAATAACAGCGGCAACCTGTTTTGAAGTATCGGGGGCGCTAAAGCTATAGGGCGATAAATTGCTTACTGTGGTTTCAATAGGCACCAATGATGGCGTGGCGTCTTTAGGGTCAAGCGCTGCCAGGTTAAGCCTCACCGGGTCGGGGTTATAGGCTACCAGGCTTTTGTATTCATCAACAATAGCGGTTGTTATTTTATGCTGATTTGCATAAGTATCGGCTATGATTTTATTCTTAACATTGTTTTTAAAACTATTAAACAGCAATGCGGTAAAATCATAAGCTTTGGTACGCAAAACCGCATTCTGAATTGAATAGTAATTACTCATAGTTTTGTTTTTGGTGTACATAACCCCAATATTAGTGCTGAATATTTGTGTGGCCGGGTTATTCATTAGCGAAAGATCGGCTTGGTTACCAAAGCTATAGAATTTTTTCCCGGTGATCTCCAGGTTATCAATACGCTCGTACGACGATAGGAAATACAGCCTGTACCGCTGATATTCTTTATCGGGATCATCGATCTGCGCATAGCAGTTTTGCAAAAAATCCATCACAGCCTTATCATTAAACACCTGGTAAATATCCGCGTTAACCGACGGTTTCCACCTGATCAATGAAAGCTTAGCCTTAAAGCCAAGTTCGGCTGTATTGTCAACTTTTAACGAATCAAACATTTTAGCCACAAAATAGGCTACCTGTACGTTAGCCATGCCGCTGTGCGAGTTGTTTATGAGCGTATATAAACTATCCTGTATGGTAAGGTAATTTTCGCTATTGTTCCAGAATGATGGCTCCAGCGGCGGAACCAGCAATCGGTTGGTTTTAGTGTCGATAAATATAAAAGTGCCCAGCGGGTAAATATTTTGAAAGTTATTTTCGAGCATCGACAGGCTGCTCATCGATGTCGAATCCATTTTGAGCAAAAAATTAAGCACCTTGTTATGCTCTAACTGCAGGTTTAAATTGTCGAGCGATTCAAAATTGGAGGCTTCTTTTTCGGGAATAACAATCGGGATATAAAAAGTATTGTCGCTGTTCTTTTTAAGCGATGCAAAATCCTTTTTTACGATGATAGAAGTTGCCTCCTCAGCATCCTGTCCGTAAAAGCATATGGTATCACCCTTACTGACAGATATATTTTTTATCTTCTCTTCGCCCGGGTTGAGTTTAAGCAAAGCTTTCAATTTAAACTTACCTGCTTTTTCATTAACCCGGTAATACACAGCTACGTTGGTTTTAGCCGTATTCTTTATCCTGAATTTAAAGCCGGTAGCCCCAGCCAAAACCGGTAACAAAATGGAAAGAAAGACTAAAAGTATCTGTTTTGATAATTTAAAAGACTGGCTTATAACTAACGGAGAAACCGGCCTCTTGGCGGATAGAAAACTACTGTTCATTATTATGGGGTATTATTTTCATGGGTATTACGCTGTTATAACGTTTCAACAAGATGTTTAGTTTTTTGGCGGCGTACTTTGTATGAGACGGTTATTTCAAATAAATGTAAAATGTGTTTTTGTAACATGTTTATTATGTGCTTCTTAATTTTTTGCAATCGATTGCGTAAATCAATTTCCTTATATATATTTACAGCTCCTGAACATAAACCAACTAATAACCATTATGGATTTTAATTTTAGATACACCTTTTGGGTAGTTAATCTTATATTGATTTTTTCAGGATTTTCTGCTCTTGCAGATATAAAACTCCCTCAGTTAGTGGGTGATAACATGGTGCTGCAGCGCGATACCAAACTTAAAATATGGGGGTGGGCATCGCCAGGCGAAAAAGTAAGCGTTGTGTTTAATGGCAAGAAAGGCAAAACAGTTACCGGTACTGACGGGAAGTGGCTGATAGAATTGCCCGCTATGAAAGCAGGCGGCCCTTTTAACATGACACTAAAGGGTAATAACCAAATTACTTTAAGTGATATATTAATCGGCGATGTTTGGTTTTGCTCCGGCCAGTCAAACATGGTTTTACGTATGGAGGCAGTTAAAGAGAAATATCCTGATGAGGTAGCCAACGCGAATTACCCAGAAATAAGAAATTTCTATGTGCGTAACCTAGGCGATGTTACCAAATTGCATGACGACCTGCCGCCCGCTAAATGGGTTGCGGCTACACCCGCAACAGTGCTTGATTTTAGCGCGGCATCTTATTTTTTTGCAAAACAGCTGTATTTAAAATATCATGTGCCTATCGGCCTCATTGCTTCGGCATGGGATGGCAGCCCCATTGAGCCGTGGATAAGCGCCGAAGGATATAAAGGCATACCCAAATTTGAAGATCAGATAAAAAACTTTATCGATACGGCTTACATGAATAAGGTAGCAAAGGCGCGTGCTGCAGGCAGTGCAAGAGGGCCCGGTTTTGCTGCCCGTCCGCAACCCGCGCCTGATTTAGGAACCAGCGGACCGAAACCGTGGTATGCGGTTGATTATACCCCTGAAAACTGGCACCATTTCTGGCTACCCGGTTATTGGAACGACCAGGGTATAAAAGATTTGAACGGTACAGTGTGGTTCAGAAAAGAAATTGATGTACCCGCGTCTATGACAGGTAAACCCGCCCAGCTTTATTTATCGCGTATTGCTGATGCCGATGTAACCTATATCAATGGCCAGCAGGTGGGTAGCTCGGGTAGTATATATAATAACAGGCGATACACCATACCTGCAAATTTGCTTAAACCCGGCAAAAACTTAATAGTTGTAAAAGTAACCAACAATACCGGCAAAGGCGGTTTTCTACCCGATAAGGACTATTCATTAAATGTGAATACTGAAAAAATAGACCTGCGCGGCGATTGGGAATATAAGGTTGGGCAGGTAGTGACAAGATTCATACCGTCTGTAGGTGGTGCACCGGTTGCATCTGGCGGCGCGCCTGTTTTTGTTGCTCCGCAAAGTTCGCCTACAGGTATATATAATGTAATGGTTTATCCGGCTACAAACTACCCGATAAAAGGATTCTTGTGGTACCAGGGCGAAACTAATGCAGGCAGGGGCAAAGAGTATGAGCAGTTATTGACCTTGCTCATAAAAGACTGGCGCAATAAATGGCAATTGGGCGATCTGCCGTTTATATATGTACAGTTACCAAACTATATGGATGCAAATTACTCGCCGTCTGAAAGCGGTTGGGCCGAATTAAGGGAAAGTGAATTAAAAACTTTAGCCCTGCCAAATACAGGCATGGCTGTAACCATTGATGTGGGTAACTGGAACGAATTGCACCCGCTGGATAAAAAGGATGTAGGCGAGCGTTTAGCACTTTGGGCAGAACACCTGGCGTATGGTGCTAAGGACCTGGTGTATTCGGGCCCTATCTATCAATCTTCAAAGGTTGAAGGCAATAAAATGGTACTTACATTTAGCAATACCGGCAGTGGGCTTATGGTAAAAGGTGGGGGCGACCTGTATTATTTTGCTATAGCCGGCGCTGATAAACGGTATGTATGGGCCAAAGCAACCATTACAGGAGATAAAATTACGGTATGGAATGACACTGTTGCAAACCCGGTTTCAGTCCGCTACGCATGGGCCGATAACCCCGACGGGGCAAATTTGTATAATAAAGAAGGCTTGCCTGCATCGCCTTTTGAAACGGATGATAAATAATAAATTACTGCGAGTACGATATAAGCGACGTATTCGCCTCACGCCAACCCCTCTCCAAAGGGTGAGGGGCTAAAAGATTAAAAAATTAAGCCATTTGCATCGAAGTCCTCTCCTTTGGAGAGGATTTAGGTGAGGCGAAACGCAATGCTAAAGAAAAAAACATTGAACCCATAATAAATTACTGGTTATAATTAAAAAGAAAACATGAAAAAAGTTTTGTTCCTGCTAATGTTTGCAGCCATTCGTGTTGCCGCGCAAAATACACCGTCAATACCGGGTAATTACCCGCCGCCTGTAACCTTTACTTCCGAACAGGATCATCAAAATATGATGGACCAGTTGAGTATTAAGGCGCTTCGCCAGGGCCCAAGTGGTGATGAAAAAGCGCCTAATCACGCTAACTATGACGAGTCGTTAGCTAACCCATATCCAAATTTACCGGACGTGCTTACGTTGAAAAACGGCAAAAAAGTAACTACGCCCGAAATGTGGTGGAAACTACGCCGCCCCGAAATTGTAGAAGATATGGACCGCGAGGTATATGGCCGTGTCCCAAAAAATATCCCGAAAGTTACCTGGACAGTTAAACTTACAGACAAGGAAGTGGTTAACCGCATCCCGGTTATAGCTAAACAGTTAATTGGCCATGTTGACAATTCGGCTTACCCGCTTATTGATGTTAATATTGAAATGACGCTGGTTTTGCCGGCTAATGCAAAAGGGCCGGTACCGGTTTTGATGATGTTTGGATTTGGCCGCCTTCCGGCCCCAAGCCAGCCAACTCCGGCCGAACTTGCCAAAATTAATGATGCCTTAAAAACATTACTGGTTAAAAACGATCCTTCATTAGCAGCTATTTTTGATCAGCACCAGGCTTACGAGCCATTTATGCCCGCTGCAGGTGCCGCGGGGGCTTTTGGCGGGTTTGGGCCGCCTCCTGCGCCGCGTGCCCCAACACCCGACGTTCCGGGAGTGATAGGCGTTAATAATGATCTTCCGTCAACCGAACAATTGCTTGCTGACGGCTGGGGCTATGCAACAATTAATCCCTCAAGCATACAAGCCGACAACGGTGCGGGTATAACTAGGGGCATAATTGGTTTGGTGAATAAAGGCCAGCCACGTAAACCCGACGATTGGGGAGCTTTAAGGGCATGGGCATGGGGTGCTGGCCAGGCTTTAGATTACCTGGAAGCCAATGAACCGACTGTGGATGCTAAACATGTAGGTATTGAAGGCGTATCGCGTTACGGAAAAGGCGCATTGGTTACGCTGGCATACGAGCCAAAATTTGCAATGGCGCTGGTAGGTTCTTCGGGCGAAGGCGGTGCTAAGTTGAATCGCCGTAACTGGGGCGAAGCTGTAGAAAGTTTGACCGGTGGCGAATATTACTGGATGGCTGGTAATTTTATAAAATATGGCGCGTCTGAATCAAAATTTGGAAGCAAGAATGCCGACGACCTGCCTGTTGATTCACATGAATTAATAGCCATGTGCGCCCCTCGTTTAACCTTTATCAGCTATGGCGTGCCCGAAAAAGGGGATGCCAAATGGTTGGATCACCAGGGAAGCTATATGGCCGCGATTGCCGCTGGGCCGGTGTTTAAGTTACTGGGCGTAAAAGACCTCGGTGTATCTAATGATTACAAAACAGAGAAAATGCCCCCTGTAAATACACCTATGATCGATGGCCAGCTTGCATGGCGCCAGCACGACCAGGGGCACCAGGACCAGGCTAACATGAAATGGTTTATAATGTGGGCCGATAAAAATATAGGCCATACGCCGCCACCACCAACTACAGGTAGAAGGCCGGGTGAATAATGATGGATGAAATACTACGGGGAAATCGCCTTTAAGGATTTTGTAAATGGCTTAATCCCCCCCCAAAAAAAAAATGGGCCGTGTGCGATACCTTTCCCTAGAATAGGGAAAGGAGGAGGATAGGGTAAAAGAGGGGACAGGCTCTAAAAGTGATTTTCCCGCAAATGCTACCGGTATTAATGCCCGGTAGCTTATAACTTGTATATTAACGACAATATGAAAAAGGTTTTTGCACATTTATTATTTATAGCTGCTATTACTACAGCACATGCGCAAAGCGCGCAGGTATGGAAAAATAAGCAATGCGCTGTGGTATTAACTTACGATGATGCTATTGATGTTGATTTAGATCATGCTATCCCTGTTTTGGATTCGCTAAAACTGAAGGCGACTTTTTATATGATCGGCTCATCATCGGCAGTAAATGCCCGGATCGATGAATGGCGGAAGATTGCCAAAGAAGGCCATGAATTGGGCAATCATGCGCTATTTCATCCATGTGACGGCAGCAGGCCGGGTCGTAGTTTTGTAACACCCGATCACGACCTGGGTAAATATACCATGAGCCGCGAAGTTGATGAAATAAGGCAAAATAATGTATTGCTAAAGGCTATAGATGGAAAAGATAAACGAACATTCGCCTATCCTTGCGGCGACCTTAAAGTAGGGGACGATTTTATTTATCCTCATATAAGTAAATATGTTGTTGGTGCAAGAGGTGTGGGTGCCGGAATGCAAACCATTGATAAAGTAGATCTTGGTAATATTGACTGTTATATGATCGATAAAAGATCAGCCGATTATATGATCGGCCTGGTTAAGCAGGCTATGCAAACACATACCCTATTAGTTTTTCTTTTCCATGGAGTTGGCGGCGGGCATAATATCAATGTTGACCTGAACGAGCACAGCAAACTGCTGCATTTTATTAAACAGAATGAAAAAGATATATGGGTAGCGCCAATGGTTGATGTAGCCGAACATATTAAAACTTACCAGGAAAGCCATCCGAAATAGGCGGTGAAAGGATAAATGTTAATTGTAGATACAAATTATAATAAAAATAATTAATTTGCCTTATAAACCATTAAAAACCAAATTACTATGATCCCAACAACACCTGTTCCAGCAAAGGATGGCATAGCCAATCCTGCACCACTTGGCCTTTGCGCCTTTGGTATGACCACTGTTTTATTAAACATCCATAATGCCGGTTTTTTTGAAATGAACTCCATGATACTGGCAATGGGTATATTTTATGGCGGCCTTGCACAGGTAGTTGCAGGCATAATTGAAGCGAAGAAAAATAACACATTCGGCTTAACCGCTTTTACATCTTATGGGTTTTTCTGGCTGTCATTAGTGGGTTTAATGGTTATGCCCAAATTAGGATGGGTTGCCGCCCCTGCCGAAAATGCTATGGTAGCTTACCTGGTAATGTGGGGTATATTCACTTTCCTGCTTTTCTTTGGTACACTAAAACTTAACCGTGCATTACAATTTGTTTTCGCCTCGTTAACGCTGTTGTTTATCTTGTTAGCCGTAGGCGATTCCACCGGAAACCCCGCTATTAAACATTTAGCCGGTTACGAAGGTATTGTTTGCGGTGCATCCGCCATTTATACCGGGGTTGCCAACTTATTGAATGAGGTTTATGGAAGGAATGTGCTGCCGATTGGACCGGTTTCTTAAATAAAAACAATCAACTGTGTCATTGCCTTTGTTAGACCAAAGGCAATGACACAATAATAAAACAATTACCCCAGCGTAGCCCCGGTATTAATTACGTTTACCTTATTAAACTTGGTTGTTGAGCAGCCATGGGATACGGCGCTCACCTGTTGCGGCTGGCCCTTGCCGTCAGAAAAAGAACCACCTAAACGGAAATCACCTTCATCGCAAATGGCGGTGCATGAGTTCCAAAACTCCTGCGTATTAGCCTGGTACGCTGCATCTTTAACCATGCCAGTAATTTTGCCATTCCTTATTTCATAACTAAGCTGGCTACTAAACTGGAAGTTATAACGCTGCTGATCAATAGAGTAGGAGTTACGGCCAAACATATACAAGCCTTTTTCAGTGTTCCTGATCAGGTCGGCAGCTTTTAACGGCGTTTTACCCGGCATCAGGCTTACATTTGGCATCCGCTGAAATTGTACCGAGTCCCAGCTATCGGCATAACAGCATCCCTGCGAAGCGTTTAAGCCGAGGATATGCGCCTGGTCGCGGATGGTTTGGTAATTAACCAATATGCCGTCTTTAATGATATCCCATTTGCCGCATTTTACACCTTCATCGTCATATCCTACTGTACCTAATGCACCCGGCAATACCTTATTGCCTTCAAAATTTACAATAGGGCTGCCGAAATTAAATTTTTTCGATCGCCATTTATCCAAAGTTAAAAAACTGGTACCGGCAAAATTTGCTTCATAGCCCAACACGCGGTCAAGCTCGGTAGGGTGGCCTACAGATTCATGTATGGTGAGGAATAGCTGCGTTGGGTCAATGATCAAATCCCATTTACCCGGCTCAAGCGGTTTGGCTTTTAGCTTTTCGTCCAACTGCGCCGAACCTAAAATAACATCCTCCATCATATCATACCTTTTTTTGTAGATAGGGAAGATGCCGCCCTTTATCTTGTCATTATCATCAGGTATCATATATTCATAACCCATACCCATAGGCGCGCTCAACGCATTACGGGTTTCGAGTAACCCCTTGTCACGGTCTGTTTTGGTGATGGTAAAATTGGGGTATATACGGTGGATATCCTGGTCAATGTATGAGCCTTCGGTAGATGCAAAGTATTTCTGCTCGTTCACCAAAAATATCGAGCTGTTTATAAAACTGGCCCCGGCTTTGGTAGCAGCGGCATTAACAGCAAGCAGCAAGTCCACCTTTTCTTTAATAGGCACTTCAAACCCATTTTTTTCAATTGGCGTTTTCCAGCTTACTTCACCATAACCTTTTTGAGGGGCCAGGCTTACGGGTTCTGTCATCAATCGTGAGTTACCCTTTGCTATGCGTACAGCCAGCTCGGTAGCCCTGGCAATACTGTCGTTGTCTAAGTTGTTGGTAGCCGCAAAACCCCAGCATCCATTGGCTATTACTCTTATACCCATACCGTACGATTCGGTATTGATCAAATTTTGAACCCGTTGCTCGCGGGTGGCTATGGATTGGTTCAAATGGCGGCTTATACGCACATCGGCATAGGTTGCGCCTTTTGCACGGGCAGCGTTTAAGGCTATATCGGCCATGCGTTTTTTTAAGGCCACATCAACCGGTTGTAAAGCAACTTCCGCGTGTATGGTCTTACCAAAAACCGGGAAATCGGGTAGCATAGCCGCACTGGCACCTATACCGGTTAAATACAGAAAATCTTTTCTTTTCAAAACAGTAAATATTATTGTAGAGACGCAATATTTTGCGTCTCAGGAATACAAAAATCCCCCTTAGCGGGGGATTAATAATCGATTATACAGCGTCTGACAATGACGAGAACGTAAAGTCGCGCACCTTCATTGGTGGTATCAGGTAACTGCGGTAGCTTTCAACACTGATGCTTCTTTCGGGTTTACCCAGCGCCTCTACGTTGTTCAGCATAATTACCGGGCTTTCATTAAACCTGAAGTTTTTAACCGGGAATTTGATTTTTCCGTTTTCAATGTAATATGTACCGTCGCGGGTAAGCCCGGTTAACAGTAATGATTGTTGGTCAACGTTGCGGATGTACCATAAACGCGATACCAAGATGCCGCGTTCGGTGCTTTTGATCATGTCTTCTATGCTTTGATCGCCGCCTTCCATAATGATATTGCTTGGGCCGGGCACCGGTTTTACACCTTTTTTATCGGCCCAGTAACGCGAGTAGCTTAAGTTTTTAACTACGCCGTTTTGTATCCAGTATGTTTTTTCGAGCGGTAAACCTTCCCTGTCCCAGGTTGATCCCGGCAATTCGGGGTTAAACGGATCAGAGTAAATGGTTACTTTATCATCCAGTAGTTTTTCACCCAGGCGCGTACCGCCGCCTTTTTTACTTAAAAAGCTACGGCCTTCTTCGGCCATACGGGCATCAAACCTAAACATGTTTTCCAGCATATAGGTAGCTGCCACAGGCTCTAATATCACTGTGTATTTTCCCGGCTCAATAGCTCTTGCACCAACAGAGCTGTTGGCTTTCATAGCTGCAATTTTTGTAGCGCTGTAAGTATCCAGCTTCTTTACATCGGTAAAACCACGGGCAGCATAGCCCGATCCTGTACCATCATGGTTACGGGTGGTTACCGAAAATATCACATCGGTAGATTTATTATAGGCAAAAAGGCCCTTTGAGTTCATTACCGCGTTAAAGCCGGTGCTGTTTTCAAGAAAACCTGCCGCTACCAAATTAGCCTGTTTGGTTACATCCAGGCTTTTAGCCATTAATTCGGCCCGGCTTTCGGGCGTCATAGCGGCGGTATTAGCGTTATATTCTATTGATTCGGCAAAAGGCGTTGCAGGCGCTCCCAGCAATCCGGTATGCTCCCGGTTTTCGGGGGCCAGTTGCGCCAATTCTTCCGAACGACGCACCACTTTTTCTAACGACGCGTCATCAAACTCGTTGATGGTGGCCGTACCTGTTTTTTTGCCGAATGTGGAGTTTACTGATAAGTTCAGTGTACTAACTTCGCCTGCTGTTGACACCTGGTTAAGCGCCGTGCGGATATTACCGCCTTCGCGACCGTTTAAACCAACTTCGCATTCGTCGGCTTTTGAGTAATTAAGCACTTTCTTTAATAAAGCCTGTGCTTCTTCTTTGTTAAGTATTGACATATGCTGATTATCCGATTCTTCTTTTTGTGTTAATTACATTTACCCCGGTAAATTTAGCAGTTGATGTTCCGTGTGATACCGCGTTCGACTGACTTGGCTGGCCCTTGCCATCGTTAAAGGCGCCGCCTAAACGATAATCGCTTTCATCGCAAACAGCAGCGCATGAGTTCCAAAACTCTTGTGTATTTGCCTGGTAAGCAACATCATTAAGCATACCAACAATTTTACCGTTCTTAATTTCGTAGAACAATTTGCCGCCAAACTGGAAGTTATAACGTTGCTGATCAATGGAGAACGAGCCATCGCCAACAATATAAATACCTTTTTCGACGCCCTTGATCATATCGTCAACACTTAGCGGTGTTTTGCCCGGCTGTAACGACACATTAGGCATACGCTGAAACTGTACCGCATCCCATGATTGCGCATAGCAACAACCTTGTGATGCCTTTAAACCAATTACATGTGCCTGGTCGCGAATAGCCTGGAAATTAACCAGCACGCCATCTTTAATAAGATCCCACTTACCGCACTTTACACCTTCATCATCATAACCAACCGCACCCAATGAACCGGCTTGCAATTTATCGCCAACGATGTTTACATTTTTGCTGCCGAAATGAAAATTACCTGATTTGAGCTTGTCTAAAGTAAGGAAACTGGTACCTGCATAGTTGGCTTCATAGCCCAAAACTCGGTCAAGCTCGGTAGGGTGGGCTACTGATTCATGGATAGTTAACCATAAATGCGATGGGTCAAGTACCAGGTCATATTTACCCGGTTCAACTGATTTGGCAATTATTTTATCGGCAGCATTTTGGGTGGCATTTTTAACGTCCTCCAGCATGTCATACCGTTTCTTATAACGGGTTACAACACCATGTACTTTTTCGCTTTCGGTTGGGGTTAGGTATTCATAACCCATGCCTACAGGTGAGCTTAACGAACCGCGCGATTCAAAACCACCTAATACTTCATCTGTTTTAGTAACATCAAAAGCAGGATATAAGCGGTGTATGTCCTGATCAATGTAGGAGCCGTCTGTTGAGGCAAAGTATTTTTGCTCATTAACGGCCTGTATCCTTGAGTTAACAAAACTTGCGCCACCGGCCATAGCCGCGCCGTTTACAGCTAATAATAACTCAATTTTCTCTTTAATTGGCACTTCAAAAGCGTTTTTCTCGATAGGCGTTTTCCAGCTTACTTCGCCGTATCCTTTTTGCGGAGCCAGTTCAACCGG
>JABDBT010000057.1 GCA_013288465.1 Bacteroidota bacterium
TCTTCCGGTTCATTTTGCTGTGTAAGTTCGTCAACTTCAGCTGTTGTATTTTCTATATCTTCTTTCTTTTTTTTCTTAAGCATATCAAAATTCATAAGTGAATAGTGCAAGTCAAGTATCCTGCCATTGTTAAAAAGCCGACAAGCTGTCAGCGGCGGAAGTTTTTTTGACTATATATGACAGTATGGAGTGTTAAAGTAGCAGTTGCACTGGCAGAATTTAAAAGTAGCAGTAGCAATGGCAGTAGCAGTTTTTTTAATTGGCTATATACTGTAACTGCTACTATTAACTGCCTCTAAACTAACTAAACTATTTGAGCGTCCTCCAGCACCTTACCGTTTTCGCATTTAATAATGCGCGATGGGAATGTGCGGATAATATGGTAATCATGCGTGGCTACTAGCACAGCAGTGCCTGATGACTGGCTGATCTGTTTCAATAGCAAAATAATTTCTTCAGATGTATCAGGGTCGAGGTTACCGGTTGGCTCATCGGCCAGGATAATTTCGGGGTCATTTAATAAGGCGCGGGCTATTACCACCCGTTGCTGCTCGCCACCCGAAAGCTCATGTGGCATTTTCTTTAGTTTTGAGCGTAAACCTACTTTTTCAAGTACGTCAAGAGTGCGGTCGGCAATTAGTTTGGCATCTGTCCAACCTGTTGCGCGCATTACAAATTGCAGGTTTTGTTCAACAGAACGATCTGTTAATAATTGAAAATCCTGGAAAACTATACCCAGTTTGCGCCTTAAAAAAGGTATATCATGATCGGTTATTTTATTCAAATCATAACCACAGGCATGGCCCTCTCCACTTGCAATGCTGAGATCGCCATAAATTACTTTTAACAAGCTGCTTTTACCCGAGCCTGTTTGACCAATAACCCACACAAAATCGCCTTTGTCAATATGCAGATTAACATTTGACAATACCAGGTGTTTTTGCTGAAAAATATCAACGTTCTTTAGCTTTATAATAGAGTTTCCAATCATCTTTTAAAGTTCTAATTTTAAGATCTGTCCAAAAGGCAAATCTTTAATAATATTCATTATATAATCTGCTTTATCACTTAATCCCGCTTTGTCTAATGATTTTTCGGGGCGGTCAACCCTGAAATAGGCAAGCAACGTAAACTTATCGTCCCTTAGCTGTACATAATCGGGTATTTTGGCAACGCCTTTAACTTTTATAATATACATTTTTTGAGCTTATAGCAGAAAGCGCAAAGCTTAAAGTATTAAGGTAATTGCTTTCACCTTTTACCTTTCAGCTTTTACCTTCCACCAAAGGTAACAATACCTGATAATTTTAGAGAAAGCAATTGCAGATTTTGTTAAAGCGTATCGTTTAGTTTCTCTTTAACCATATCCCGGTTTTGCCGTGATATGGGAACTTTTGTTTGATCGGTTAAAAATAACGTGCCGCCGTCTTCCCTTAAAAAACTTTTCACAAAATGTAAATTAACCAGGTGCGATTGATGTGTGCGGATAAAATTATGGGGGGTTAGCAGTTCAGCAAATTCCTTTAATGTTTTACAAACCAGTACTTTTTCGCCGTTTTGCAGGTAAAATAAAGTGTAATTGTTTGATGCTTCGCAACGGATAATCTCATCTACACGTACATACATGATCTCTTGCAGCGTAGGCAAGGCTATTTTGGGAATTTCCTTATTTCCTGATCTGATGTACTCCAATAGATTTACAATGTTGTAATCTTTTTGCTTTGCTATTATTTTTTGTCGCGCTTTTTCAACGGCCAATTTCAATTCGTTTATATTTATAGGTTTCAGCAAATAGTCTAAGGCCGAAAATTTGATGGCCTGTATGCCATATTGATCATAAGCGGTAATGAAAATTATCTCGAAATTAATATTGGTAAATGCTTTGAGCAAGTCAAATCCCGATTTTCGGGGCATTTGTATATCTAAAAAAATCAGGTCGGGCTGGTAAGTTTGTATAGCATCTATACCGCTATCCGCATTCATAGCAGTAGCCACAATATTAATTTCAGGGCAGTATTGATTTAATAATATCTGCAGATTTTCGATATTATTAGGTTCATCGTCAATAATTATACTGCGGATATTCATAAGCTGTTAAGTTATGAAAATAAATTAATGAGCATTATAGTTACAGTGGTGCCGGTTGGCGTAGAGTCAATGTTTAAAGTTACAGGTTGGTCTTTATGCAATTGATTTAAAAGTTCTATCCGTTGCTCACTTAATTTTAATCCGAATGAGGTTGTTTGGTTTTGAATAACAATTCTATCGAAACCTTTACCATTGTCAGCTACTGCTAAGATCAAATTATTATCCTGTTTATCTATGGTTACATTGATCACACCATTTTGCCCATTTGCGGGCATGCCGTGTTTTACCGCGTTTTCTACGAACGGTTGAAGCAGCATTGCAGGTATCTCCGTATTATCTTTATTTATAGTTCCGCCTACTGATATATTATATTTAAAGCCAAAGCGCAACTGTTCCATTTGTAAATAGTCGTCTTGTATTTTCAATTCATCAGCCAGGCTTATCAAGTCCCGCTCGCCTGTATTTAACACTTTGCGGGTAAGGTCGGCAAACAAAGTTAAGTAATGGTTAGCGGCAGGTATATCGTTTTTATTCATCAAGTTTTGAATAGATGTAAGCGCATTAAACATAAAATGAGGGTTTAGTTGCGAACGGATTGATCTTAGTTTTAAATTAGCAGTTTCTTTTTCTTGTGTGATCTGTTTTAGTTTTCGTTCATCCCTCTCATCAACAATATAACTATCGATAGATAAAACGATCAAAAAAGGGAAGGTCAGAATATAAGGGAAGTTCATTTTTAGCCATGATGGTAATGAGGTTCCGGGTATGAAAATTGTACAAGAGAATAATATAGCAAAAAAAACAACTAAGGCGACCAGGGTAAAAGGTAGTTTTTTCTTCGCTCTTAACTTAAATATTTTCCTTTCTTGTTCCGGTAATGACCGTACTCTTTTAGATTCCCAATAGACGGCACCGGCCATACAAAGAATGGCAAACAATATTGAAAACACCGTAATATAGGAAGGGTGCAGTTTCATAATAGATGCTACAGGCCCTATTTTCCATGTATAGGTAAATAAAAACCAGATGATGATGAAACCTCCGCCCATCCCTAACGGACGTAATGCTGATAAAAATCTTTTCATAATGTTTTAAATTTAATAATTACATCACGAAAGTCTTGTAAATATCATTGAGTATCAATGCATATCGAGTAGCTGGCAGGTTTAAATTAGAATTTGGTAAACCCCAAGGCTATACTCCGCTCAAAAAACCCATCGTATCAATACCATCCGCATAATCGGCTAAGCCGGGCTGCTGGCTCATGCCAAAATCAACTACCTGGTTGTTTACTTCCAGCGGCATGTAACTAACTACACATTGTATTTGAACTTCCTGGGTATTTATAATTTGCTCTGCCATTTGCAGGTCGTCATAATATTCATAGTACAAAACAGCTAATGGCGATACCCAACGGGTATCTTCTTTAACCAATAAAAATCCATTATCCAGGTGTTTGTCGCCATTTACCAGGTAAATGGATTTATTATAATCATAATTGTTATTGTATTTATGATGGTTGATAATACCCTGGTAGGGTTGTATGGACTCGAAAAAGAAGGTAAGGTCATAGCCTTTTGGTAACAATAGTTTAGATACGTTACGGCAACCTAAGCCAAAATAGTCAAAAATATCATGGCCCAGCTCAAATAATTGGGATTGTGTTTCGTTACCGGTTAATACCGCCAAACTATTGCGGTTTTTGCGGATAATATGCGGAACCTTGCTAAAATAATATTCAAAATAACGTGAGGTATTGTTGCTGCCGGTAGCTATTACCGCGTCAAAATCTGCCAGCCTTTCAACAAAAGTGAACTGATCGGTAAACTCGGGTTCAATGTCAACCAGCTTTTGCAAAATATGTTTGATAAGACGGGCATCCTGTGTGGAAGCCTTGATTAGGGCATGGTTGCCTGTAGCCAGCACGCAAAGAACATCATGAAACCCAACCAGCGGGATATTACCTGCTAATATTAACCCTATTTTTTTTGAAGATGTATTATTATCAAGGTTATAACTATTGAGCCATGCTGTTAAATCATCCTCGTTAAGTGTTTTACCAATTGCGGTAACAGCCTTTAATACATTGGCCGGGGTGAACCAGGCATTGTGATGTTGCTCGGTATTTATAATTTCTGATAACTGTTCATCAGGGTTGGTTAAATATTGGCCCAAGCGCGAAAATTGGCTTATTGTTGATTTTGTACTGAATTTTGACATATATTGTTATTACAGTGCAAAGTTAATTGAGAATATAAGATATTTTAATAATATGGCGATTATAATCACCGATGAATGTATAAACTGCGGAGCTTGCGAACCTGAGTGCCCCAATAATGCTATTTATGATGCAGGAGCTGCCTGGCGTTTTTCGGACGGTACAGGGTTAAAAGGTGTAATTGATTTTGGTGACGGGGTTACCTTAAATGCAGAAGAAACTCAGGCGGCATTGTCTGATGATATTTATTATATAGTACCTGATAAGTGTACCGAGTGTGTTGGGTTTCATGACGAGCCGCAATGTGCAGCAGTATGCCCTGTAGATTGTTGTGTGGATGATGAAAATGTGCGTGAAACAAGAGAAGAGCTGTTAGCCAAAAAAGAATGGTTGCACATGAACGAATAAGATCTTTTGATTTATAAAAAAGGGAATGTATAACACATTCCCTTTTTTGTTGTTGTAACTTTTATTTTTAGCTAACGTATAAGGTTATTCAAAAAAATATGGAATACGGCATTTGTAATTTAGCAGTAATACCTGTTAGGGCCGAGCCTAATGAACGCAGCGAACAGGTATCACAACTATTATTCGGGGAAGTATTTGAAATAATGGAATGGACCGATAACTGGGTCCGTATCATCACCTCATTTGATAATTACCCGGGCTGGATAGGGCGGTTGCAATTCACTATGCTGGGGCATATGGCCTATCGTCAACTAAAACAAAAACCACCGCGCTTAACACATGGGCCAATAACGCAAGCCTGGAAAGTAGTTGATAATAGTATTTTATATTTACCCGTTGGGAGTTCGTTGTCATTTTTAAAAGGCACAGCTTGCCATATAGGGAGCGAAAAGTTTGAGATAATAGGCGACACCGGCAGAAACAATCAATTGGATGTTGTTGCAAAATCTTTTTTAAACGCTCCATATTTATGGGGAGGCCGCACGCATTTTGGTATTGATTGCTCGGGCTTTACACAGGCTGTATTTAGACTGCAAGGTGTCGATCTGGAAAGAGATGCAAGTTTACAGGCTGAACAAGGTAAAATAGTAAACTCATTAGATAAAGCAAAGTTAGGCGACCTTGCCTTTTTTGATAATGCCGAAGATAAAATAACCCACGTGGGTATTATGTTAAATAAGGAAAGCATTATTCATGCATCAGGTAAGGTGAAAATTGATGCAATAGATAATAAAGGGATTTATTCGGAGGAGTTGAAGCGTTACACCCACAATCTAAAGGTCATAAAACGCTTTTTTTAAGCCTTAATCAAAACGTATATCCCATACAATGACGCTTTTATCATCACTTACTGAAATAAGGCGATCGCCATCCCAGGCAATTTTATTGATAGATAAGCGGTGCGTATTGTAACCCTTTTCGCGACTGATCACTTTATAAAGTTTAAAATCGTCCGCCCCCCATATTTTTATGCTCTTATCCATGCTCGCGGTCGCAAAATAGGGCAGGGTGGGGTGAAATGCAATATAATTTACAGCAAATAAATGGGCAGGGATGTTATGAATTAACTGGTAAGTGCTATTATCCCATATTTTTACCTGCGCATCGCGGCTGCCCGATACCAAATAATCGCCTAATGGCGAATATTGTAACGAGAAAACCGCCATGGTATGCCCCACAATCGTTTTTATTAAAGTATAATCTTCCAGGTCGTAAATGCGGATATGATTATCCCGGCAACCAAAAGCAACCTGCTTTTCATCCGGCGAGATGCTGATACAACGTACCGTATCGGCAGACACTTTTATGGTGTGTAATAGCTCCAAAGTATCCATGCTCCATATCGATACTGTTCCATCCTCAGAAGCTATTAACAACTCTTTTTTATGATTGACAGACTTAATATCAAATATCGGTTTTAGATGATATTTTAACGAGGGAAGTAATTGCTGTTTTAAAAAGTCAAACACCTTTACTTCGCCACTGCGCAACCCGGCAAACATCAAAGGGTATCCTGCCGGACAATGAATTGCATACACAGATGCTGCAACCGGGAACATTACCTTAATAAAAGTATTGCTTTTTAAACTCCACTCCACAATCCCCTTATCGTTACCTCCGGTGAATAATATGCCCGGCTTTTGCGATAATGCTAAAGCAAATATGGGGTTACTATGCCCGGTTAATTCGGCTACTTTTTCTACAGAGATCATTGTTTAGTCCATAGCCCATGGTCCATAGCCCATAGAAATATAGCTGTTAACTATCGACTATGGACTATCGACTATAGACTTATTTATGCCTTCCTTCTAAATTCTTCGCTATGGTTTGCAGGTCGAGCCCTTTTTCGCGCAGTAGCATAATTAAATGAAATACCAGGTCTGATGCTTCGTTTATTAGATCGGTTTCTGTTTCATTTAGGGCAGCTATCACGGTTTCAACAGCCTCTTCACCAACCTTTTGTGCTACTTTATTTAAACCTTTACTGTGCAATTTGTTTACATACGAACCTTCCTTTGGGTTTTTGTACCGGTCGGCAATTATTTGCTCTAACTGCAATATAAAGTTTTGGTTATAGTCTGTATTAAAACAGCTGCGGTTACCTGTGTGGCAGGTAGGGCCATCTGCTTTAACTTTTATAAGCAGGGTATCGTTATCGCAATCAATACGGATATCCTTTACATGCAAAAAGTTATTGCTGGTTTCGCCTTTTGTCCACAATCGGTTTTTCGACCTCGAGAAAAAAGTAACGATGTTTTCGGCAACGGTTTTATCGTATGCTTGCCTGTTCATATAACCCAGCATTAATACTTCAAGCGTATGCTCGTCCTGTATGATCACCGGCACAAGCCCGTCTGTTTTGTTGAAATCTATATTCATTTAGCCCCCTCTAAATCTCCCCCGGTGCGCCACCTCTAAAGCGGCACGCGGTAGGAGAGACTTTAAATTAGTTTATACTTCTCTTACCTCTATATTATTTTGTTTTAACACCCTTTTCAAATCGGGTATCAATATTTCACCATAATGGAATACCGATGCGGCTAACGCGGCATCAACATTGCTTTGCTCAAACACATCTACAAAATGCTGTACAGACCCGGCACCGCCGGATGCTATAACCGGTATATTAACCGCGTTGTTAACCAATTTCAATAACGTGTTATCAAAACCGGCTTTGGTGCCATCATGATCCATTGATGTTAATAGTATTTCACCTGCGCCACGGCTTTCGGCTTCCAGTATCCATCGTAAAGTTTCTTTTTCAGTCGGTACGCGGCCTCCGTTTAAATGTACGGTGTTTTTACCATTAACATTAAGTGTATCAACCGCAATAACTACAAACTGTACCCCAAATGCTTTAGCCAGTTCATCAATTAGTGCCGGGTTGCGCACCGCTGCCGAATTGATAGATATTTTATCGGCCCCGGCATTCAATAAGGCATCCGCGTCAGCAATTTCATTAATACCGCCGCCTATGGTAAACGGGATGTTGATTTGCCGCGCTACTGATTTTACCAGCTCAACCATTGTTTTGCGCCGCTCAACAGTAGCTGTAATATCTAAAAAAACCAGTTCATCAGCACCCTGCCGCGAATAGTTCCAGGCCAGTTCAACCGGGTCGCCTGCATCACGCAGGTCAACAAAGTTTACACCTTTTACAGTACGGCCATCTTTAACATCGAGACAGGGGATAATTCTTTTACTTAGCATCGGGCTGTGTGGGGGTGGGGGAGCGTCATTGCGAGGAACGAAGCAATCTCTAAAGATGCAAATCGGTGATGCAAAGTTCAGAGATTGCTTCGTTCCTCGCAATGACGCTTTATTAAGTCTTATATGGAAATCAAACTCTCCAAATTCCAATTTTTTATTTCTTCAATGCTGATACGTCCTTCGTAAATGGCTTTGCCAACTACGCACGACTCCACTTTAATTTCATTTAATTCTTCTATATCAGCCATAGAACTTACGCCGCCTGATGCGATCAGTTTTATAAATGGTGAATGATCCAGTAGCTTTTCATATAATTCAATACCCGCACCGCCTAATTTTCCGTCTTTATTAATATCGGTACATAAAAAGCGAAAAAAACCTAATGAAAGGCATTTATCAACATAATCCATTAGTTTAATAGGCGAACTTTCCATCCAGCCTGAGTATTTGATCACTTCATCCAATACATCAATAGCGATAACAACCTGGTTTGAACATTTATCGCGGCCACAAATGGCTTTGCTTAATTCATCCAAAAACATAGGGTTGGTTATGGCTTGTGTGCCCACAATAACCCGGTGTACGCCTGCGCCAATTAACTCTTTAACTTTTTCAATACTACGCACACCGCCACCGTATTGCACCTGCATATCTGTTTTTCGTATAACGTCAAACAGGTATTGTTGATTTGAAAAATCGTTTTTAGCGCCGTTAAGATCAATTACGTGGATAAAGTTGGTGCCATAGGATTGATATCGTTCTATCATTTCCTCCAAAGTAACATCGTATGAAGTTACCTGGTTATAATCGCCCTCACGCAGGCGAACAACTTTCTTATCTAAAATATCTATAGCGGGTATTATATACATGTCGTTTTATAGTTTTGAAAAGTTCGTTAACAGGGTTTCACCATAAACCCCTGATTTCTCCGGGTGAAATTGCACACCGTAAAAATTATTATGCCAAATTGATGCCGAAAATTTAACACTATAATCAGTTGATGACAAAGTGTAGGCATTATTATACTCAATAAAGTATGAATGTACAAAGTAAAAGTGTGAACCGGCAGGAATATTTTTAAAAAGTGGATTTTCCTTTTCGGGAAACACCTGGTTCCAGCCTGTATGCGGCACCTTAAACGCTGTATTATTGGCAAATTTTAAGGTTTTTACGGGGATAATATTTAGCAGGTCAGAATCCCCTTCTTCGGAGTAAGCGGTTAACAATTGCATACCCACACAAATGCCTAAAGTGGGTTTATTGAGCAATTTTATTTTGGCAACTAAACCGGTTTGTTCCAACTTACCCATTGCCGCGCCTGCATGCCCAACCCCCGGAATAATATAACGGTCGTACTTTTCAAAATCATCTTCGTGCTCAATCATCCCATACGGAATGCCCAACCGCTCTAAAGCAGCTGTTAAGGAGAAAATATTCCCGGCACCATATCTGATTATTCCAATGCCCCCCCCGCCCCCTAAAGGGGGGGCTTTTAAAGTGGATGTATTTTCCTGCTTAATTTTTGTCATTTAATATTTATTACTCCCCCTTTAGGGGGCTGGGGGGCTCTATAAAAGTCCCTTCGTACTTGGTAAAACCATATTATTTACATCGCGCTTCACCGCCATTTTTATGGCTTTGGCGAAGGCTTTGAAAATAGCTTCAATTTTATGATGCTCATTCTGGCCTTCGGCCTTTATGTTTAAATTACATTTAGCGGCATCAGAGAACGATTTAAAGAAATGATAGAACATTTCGGTAGGCATTTCGCCGATCTTTTCCCTTTTAAACTCCGCATCCCAAACTATCCAGTTCCTGCCGCCAAAATCAATAGCTGCTTGCGCCAGGCAATCATCCATTGGCAGGCAAAAACCATAGCGTTCAATTCCTTTTTTATTACCTAAAGCTGTAGCAAAAACCTCGCCTAAAGCTATACCCGTGTCTTCAATTGTATGATGTTCGTCTATATGCAGGTCGCCTTGGGCAATTACTTCTAAATCGATGCTGCCATGCCGTGCGATCTGGTCGAGCATGTGGTCGAAAAAATGCAGCCCGGTTGATACTTTGGCATCGCCTTTACCATCAAGGTTGATCTTAATATAGATATCGGTTTCTTTAGTTGTACGCTTATGTTCAATAACACGCTCGCCCAGTTTTAAAAATTCGTATATCTTTTCCCAATCGGTAGTTTCGAGCACTATGGTGTCTTTAATATCCGTTTTTGTACTAAATTCAGCAGAACCTAACCCCGAATTATTATTTAGCCATATAGCCTTTGTTCCCAGGTTTTTGGCTAACCGTACATCATTTTCGCGGTCGCCTATGGTAAATGAGTTTTTTAGGTCGTATTTTTCCGTATCAAAATATTGGGTAAGCAGCGCGGTACCGGGCTTACGGGTAGGCGCGTTTGTGGCCGGGAAGGTACGGTCAACATGTATAGCTGAAAACTTTACGCCTTCGTTCTCCAACGTTTTTAGGATGAAATTTTGTACAGGCCAAAAAGTATCTTCGGGGTATGAGGCGGTGCCCAAACCATCCTGGTTGGTAACCATTACCAGTTCATAATCCAGTTCGGCTGCAATTTTTGGCAAATATTGTAAGGCGCCGGGATAAAACTCCAGTTTCTCAAACGAGTCTATCTGTTCATCAGCTGGTTCGGTTATTATGGTGCCGTCGCGGTCTATAAATAATATTTTTACAGGCTTGCTCATTTAAAATTTTGTAAAGAGTTGATCAATATTTCGTTTTCGTTAGGTGTGCCTACAGTTATTCTTAGGCAACCCTCACATAAATCAATTTTCGACCGGTCGCGTACAATAATACCTTTTTCAACTAAAAAATTGTATATCCGCTTCGGGTCGGTGGTTTTAACTAATATAAAATTAGCGTCAGACGGGTAAATATCCAGCACAAAATCAAAATCTTTGAGCGCCAGTACCAGTTTGTCGCGTTGTACCAGCGTTTCTTTTATCCAGTTATTTACCTGGTCAACATTGGCCAATGCCTTTAAAGCTAATTGCTGCGACGACTCATTGATATTATATGGTGGCTTAACTTTATTCATCACCTCGACGATCTCTTCGCTGGCAAATGCCATGCCCACACGCAGGCCCGCAAGCCCCCATGCTTTTGACAGGGTTTGCAAAACCACCAGGTTAGCATATTCGGTTAACTCTTGTATAAAGGTTTTTTGCCTGCTAAAGTTGATATAAGCTTCGTCAACTACCACAATGCCGTTAAAATTAGCTAATAACGTTTCTACATCATCCCGGTTAATAGAATTACCGGTAGGGTTATTGGGCGAGCAGATAAATATAAGTTTGGTATGCTCGTCTATCGCTTCGGCAATGCCTTCTAAATTCAATTGGAAATCTTCAGTCAGCGCTATTTTTTTGGTTTGAATATCATTGATATTAGCCGATACTTCATACATGCCATAAGTAGGGGGCACCAATATTACATTATCAACACCCGGATTGCAAAAACTCCTGAACAAAATATCAATAGCCTCATCGCTGCCATTGCCCAAAAATATGTTGCGGATGGGCACGCCTTTAATTTCGCTCAAACGCTTTTTAACGTTATACTGTAATGGATCTGGGTATCGGTTGTATTGCTCATCTAACGGCGAACCGAAAGCATTCTCATTCGCATCTAAAAACACGCTGGCCTCGCCCTGGTACTCATCGCGGGCGGAGGAGTAAGGGGTTAGGTTTTTGATGTTTTCTCGAAGTATGGTATTTATATTAAACATGTTCTTTATTTCATTATGCCATTGCTTTTGTCTGAACCGTGATTTGTGGGATTAAAGGATTGCCATGACTTTTTGCCATTCATCAGGTAAATCTATAAAATCATATAAATCATGGTTCAGACCTCCTCACACTCACCGCATTTTTATGTGCATGTAATCCCTCCATATCAGCCAATATTTCAATTGACGAACCAATATTATTTAATCCTTCCGGGGTTATATGCTGAAAGGTGATCTTTTTTACAAACGAATCAACCGATACGCCCGAATATGCTTTGGCATACGAACTGGTTGGCAAAGTATGGTTAGTGCCCGAGGCATAATCGCCCGCGCTTTCAGGCGTTAAATTACCCAGGAAAACAGAACCCGCGTTGATAATGCTTGCAGTTAACTGTTGCCAGTTTTCGGTAGCCAATATCAAATGCTCGGGAGCATATTGATTACTGAATTGCATGGCCTCATCAAGCGTGTTGGTTACCACGATGTATGAATTAGCTATCGCGGCTTTAGCAATTTCGGCGCGTGGCAAAACAGGTAGCTGCTTTTCAATCTCTTTTAAAGTTTCTTCGGCAATTTGGGTTGATGTGGTTACCAAAATGGATTGACTGTCAATACCATGCTCTGCCTGTGCTAACAGATCAGCAGCAACATAAGCCGGTTTGGCTGTTTCATCCGCAATAACCAATACTTCTGATGGACCGGCGGGCATATCAATAGCGGTGGTAGTGGTTGATTGTACAATGGTTTTGGCCTTGGTTACAAATTGGTTACCGGGGCCAAATACCTTATCAACTTTGGTAATAGTTTCCGTTCCATAAGCCATAGCCGCTATGGCCTGCGAACCACCCACCAGGTATATTTTATCAATATCCAAAAGCAGTGCCACATACGCTATAAAGGCATTTACTTTACCGTTTTTTTGCGGCGGCGAGCAAACCACTATTTCATGGCAGCCCGCAATACGCGCCGGTATGCCTAACATTAAAAAAGTGCTTGGCAAAACAGCCGTGCCACCCGGAATATATAAGCCAACTTTCTCTATCGGCCTTAATTCGCGCCAACAGGTTACGCCGGGCATGGTTTCTACCTTATCCTCAGTTTTTAGCTGTGCCTGGTGAAATTTATAAATGTTATTATAAGCTGTTTTTAAGGCATCTTTTTGTTCGGGCAATACAGTTGCCGCTATCGCGGTAAGTTCCGCTTTATCTAAATAAAGCTTATCTAACTTAACCTTGTCAAACTTATCAGCATAATCAATTAAAGCATTGTCGCCATGCTGCTTAACGTTGGCTATCACTTCTTCAACAATAGCGCGTATCTCATTAGCCGGGTCAACGTTACGCTGAACCAGTTTTTGAATAGTTGCTTTAGTTAGATCTGAATATTGGAATATCTTCATGCCCCCTAACCCCCTAAAGGGGGAATTAAAAGTTTATTAAAATTAGTCTAACCCCAATTCCTCCCCTTTAGGGGGCCAGGGGGCCTGGCTTTATAGTATTATCTTCTCAATCGGCATCACTACAATGCCTTGTGCGCCGGCTTGTTTTAACTGGCTTATCCTGTCCCAAAAATCACGCTCAGGTATTACGGTGTGTACGGCTACCCAATCGGCTTCGGCTAATGATATAACCGACGGGCTTTTAACCCCCGGTAATAAGGCCAAAATTCCCGGCAAATTATCCCTGTGTACATTCAATACTACATATTTGGTTTCTTTAGCTCGCAAAACCGACTGTACCCGCTGTATTAGCTCCTGCACCAGGTCGGAGTTTTCGCTTCCTTTTGACCCAATAAGAATAGCTTCTGACGACATCACATCAACAAAAGGCACTAATCCATTACTTTTAAGCGTGCCGCCGGTTGATACCAGATCGCAAATGGCATCGCTTAAACCAAGACCCGGTGATATTTCTACCGAGCCGGATATGGTGCGGATCTCGGCTTGTATATTTTGTTTCTGTAAAAACTTACCCAATATAACCGGGTAGGAGGTAGCTATTGATTTTCCGTTAAGATCTTCGAGCGCTTTTATCGTATTGTTGTTGGGCACTGCCAGTTTTAATGAGCATTTACCAAAACCAAGGCGTTGCAGGTAACTTACCGATACCTCTGTTTCTTCAATAACGTTTTCGCCAACTATACCCAGGTCAGCAATGCCGTCCTGTACATATTCGGGGATATCATCATCGCGTAAAAAGAGAATCTCCAGCGGGAAATTTGATACCGGCGATATCAATGAACTTTTATAGTTCTCGAAGTTTAAGCCGCAATTTTTTAATAATTCAACAGATTTTTCGTTTAGCCGACCAGATTTCTGGATCGCAATTTTAAGTGTTTTCACAAGCAGGGTTTAATGAATAAATGGAATGGGATATAGCGTTTTATAGTGTACATTATCTTGTCGCCATGTGGTGGCGTTCCCGATGGGTATCGGGACTTGCAGGATGCAGATGAAGATGATGTAATTTAAAACTTTCCATTTTTGTATAGTAGAACTATAGAATAATTGTGCAAATATAGGCACTGAATCGTAAAATCAAAATTTTTATTAGATATGACACATTAGACGCGAGAGCGTATTCCCATTATATTAACTTATCACTTACTATCATATTCATAAATAGACCCGCCGATATATGCATTATCATCAGTTCCGGGGGCAAACTCCTTCAACAGTTTTAGGTTTTCAATCTTTACAATGTCCTTCAAACTTATTAATTCCGGGTTATCCATCGAAGCAAACCAAACCAAGTAATAGTGCTTTACCTGGTAAAATTTCTGAATATCACTTGTAAAATAACGGTGCGGCAACAACTTAACCTTCGCGCCCGACAGGAAATACATCGCGTCATTAGCGTCAGAATAAACCGGGATGCCGGGCTTAAACAAACTATGATCCGTTTTTAAATACATGGCGAAAGGTGATTTGTTCCATGAATCATCGCTATATCCGGGTATGCCAAACTCACTCTCGTCATCGTAACGTTGGTAGTCACCTTCCATCGAATTTGGGTTAGTTCCCTGTGGTTTATGGACCTCCCAGGCGCTGAAACCAAGCATTAATAATATAGCAATGGCCGAGGTTACATATTTTAATGGCGGTTTGGTTTTCCTAATTATATTTATTACCCAGTAAGTACAACTTAGCAGCAATGTTATAAACATTGGCGACAGCAATCGCGAATTGATACGTTCGTACCGTGAAAGGGTTGATGAAATAATGATAAACGCCCCGTAAACAAACGTAAAGGCAATTACAAGGTTTTCATAACTGCTGACCTGCTTTTTGGAGTAATTATAAATTAAAATTCCAATTAACCAGGCAAATAATAAGAAGGCAATAAGCGTAGCGTAAGGATATGACTTTTCAGAGAATCCCGCCCAATCGCACATTACGGTGCCAAAATAATACACGTTTTTCAAAAACGGGGTAAACGATGCTTCCCTCGGCCCGGTAAGCCTGCTGGTACTTAAAATGTTCCTTAAAAGATTAAGAACTAATAGCGAACATGCGGCTAAACCGTAAATTACAATATGTGTTATCTTCTTTTTTAGCGGAAGCACCCTGTCCATCAGCAATAGCAAACCGCCTGTACCTATAATGGTAACACCCGCATAACGGGTAATACTGCTTAATGCTGCTACAAATGCAAATACTAATAGCGAAACCATAGTATGTTTCACAAAATACTGCCTTGCCGAAATAATAAAAACCAGGATAATGACGGTAAACAGGGTTTCGGACCATAGATAGGTATATACCTGCAATAACGCCGGACTCAATAAAATAGCCAGCAACATCAACCACTTATAGATCCACGAGCCTGGATTAAATTTTTGGATGATAAAACCGCTTAAAAATATAAGTGTGGCAAATAGTAATGCATCTAAAAACCATCCTGCCGCGAAAGGATCAATGCCTGTTACGACTAATCCTAACCATAAAAAAACCGAGTAAAAAACCGGGAAATCGGTAATAGCTGTATTATTAAAGGTAATCAATGACCCATTGGTATGCAGGCTCCGCGCCGCGCTGGTGTACATCACCGAATCTGGCGACAGGCCAACGCCGCTGTATTTGGTGTACAGCCAGATCAAATAAAACCCTGCGACAGAGAAGATTATTATATCGATGTATTTTAGGTAGCGGGTCATGTGGTGGTTGAGTAAAGTTGTAAGGGTTGTAAATGTTATAATAGTTGTAAAGGTTATAGTTTTTATGTAATCAATTAAAATACTCCATTATTCGATATTTTTTAACTTCTGCAACCTTTACAACATCTACAACCTTAAATAATCATTCCCAGTACCGTACTTATAGGCTGGTCGCTATCAATTAATATACCTTTAACGCCCGCTCTTGTGCCGGCTTCTACGTCACGTTCGCGGTCGCCAATAAAATAGGATAGGGAAGGGTCAATATTGTATTTTTCAATTCCCTGCAATAGTAGGCCGGCTTTTGGCTTGCGGCAATCGCATTCGCCGGTAAAATCGGGGTGGTGCGGGCAGTAAAATATATCCGCAAATTCCACACCATGTGCTGCATAAACCTCTTTTAGCTTATTGTGCATTTTAGCTAATTCATCTTCGGTGTACCACCCTTTGGCTAAGCCGCCCTGGTTGGTGGCTACTAATAACAGGTAGCCTTTATCCTGTAAGGTTTTCAAGGCTTCAAAATTGTTAAGGATATGGAAATCCTCCAACTTACAAACGTAATCGCCCATTTCACGGTTCAGTACGCCATCACGATCTAAAAAAACTGCTTTATT
>JABDBT010000058.1 GCA_013288465.1 Bacteroidota bacterium
GTTATCGATATTGATCTTTTTGCCAAAAAACTGGGCGTTCCGGTTGTGCCTATATCAGCCCGGAAAATTGAAGGCATTGATAAATTGAAGGTGGCTATATCTTATGCCAATAAAATAGCCCTGCAGGAAGAAAGTATTGATGTAGAGGCCATAGCGCCGCAATTGATAGGGCAGATACGCGGGCAGCTTAAAATAGATAATCCCTATTTCGCACTGCAGTTAGCCCATCAGCATGAAACTCTAAAATTTCTTTCGCCTGTCGAAAATGAAACTATTGAAAAATTAGAGAAGGAGTTTTCTTTTCACTCTCAAAAAGCCCAGGGGTCAGAAACCATTGCTCGTTATAGTTTTATCAACGACCTATTATATGATACGGTAAAGAAGCCGGACACCGCGCAGGATGAATCTATGAGCAATAAAATAGATAAGGTACTTACCCATAAGGTATTTGGCTTTGTCCTGTTTTTCGCTATTCTGATGTTCATGTTCCAGGCTATATTTTCATGGTCGGCGTACCCCATGTCATTAATTGCCGACCTGTTTGTTTGGGTACAGGATAAACTGCATCATTTGTTACCTGCCGGGCCCTTAAGCAGCTTATTGGTTGATGGTGTAATTGCCGGTTTAAGTGGCGTAATGGTATTTATACCACAGATAGCTATCCTGTTTGCTTTTATTTCGATACTGGAAGATACGGGCTACATGTCGCGGGTAACCTTTATGATGGATAAGCTGATGCGCAAGGTTGGCCTCAACGGTAAATCGGTTGTGCCACTTATTGGCGGTTTTGCTTGTGCCGTGCCTTCCATCATGAGCACGCGTACTATTGAAAACTGGAAAGACAGGATCATTACCATCATGGTTACGCCATTGGTAACCTGCTCGGCAAGGCTACCCGTTTACACGTTGCTTATTGCCTTGGTTGTACCTAACCGTAATGTTTGGTGGCTGTTTAATCTGCAAGGCCTGGCCTTAACCGGGATGTACATCTTTAGCCTTATATCGGCTATTGTGGTGGCGTATGTATTTAAACTGATATTAAAAGGCCGCGAACGCGGGTATTTTATTATGGAACTGCCCGTTTACCGTATGCCACGGTGGAACAACGTAGTATATTCCATGTATGAGCGCGCTAAAACCTTTGTGTTTCAAGCCGGGAAAGTGATCATAGCCGTTTCGGTCATCTTATGGGTTTTAGCCTCCTATGGCCCAGTCGACCGTTTTGAACGGATAGATAAAAAATATCAGCAGCCGCAATATACTAAAACACTTAATGCTGATGATTTGAACAGGGCCATTTCCTCCGAAAAGCTGGAAAACTCTTATGCCGGGGTATTGGGCCATGTAATTGAACCCGCTATTCGCCCGCTGGGTTTTGATTGGAAAATAGGCATCGCACTGATAACCTCCTTTGCCGCCCGCGAAGTTTTTGTAGGTACTATGGCTACCATATACAGTGTAAATGGTAGCGCCGAAAAAATGGAATCGGTGCAGAAAAAAATGCACGATGCTAAAAACCCGCAAACGGGCCAGTCGGTTTTTACCCTCGCTGTAGCCTTTTCCTTAATGATGTTTTACGCCTTTGCTATGCAGTGTGCCAGCACCGTAGCCGTAGTTTACCGCGAAACCAAGGACTGGCGCTGGCCTGCTGTACAATTCGCTTACATGGGCGTATTGGCTTATGTAGCAAGCTTTGTGGCGTATCATTTGCTAAGGTAACTTACGTGCCCAATAAAAAATCTTCAACATTATCCGGCGTTATAACAAATGTTTTTGCTCCAATATAGTTATCGGTAAATGTTTGAGGAAAACGTACTTTACTTTTGGTGCTCCATTTAAATTCAAATGCCGTTAACTGTTCGCCGTCATCCTCGATCAGGTCAATTTCTTGTTGTTGGGTTGTACGCCAGAAATATTGAGATATATCCAAATTGCGATAACGCAAAAACTTCATGCGTTCGGCAATCACGTAGTTTTCCCATAAGGCTCCTGTATCGGTCCTGGAACCAAGCGGTTTAAAATTATTGATGATTGCATTGCGGATACCGCAATCATAAAAATAAATCTTTTTGCCTTTTTTGATTTCGTTGCGTACGTTCCGGCTAAAAGCAGGTAAACGAAACAATACATACGTTTTTTCCAGCAGATCAATGTACTTGTCAATGGTTTTACTATCGCTGCCGATAGTTTGCGCCAGTTCGTGATAACTAATCTCACTACCTACTTGCAAGGCAAGGGCTTTTAACAGTTTTTCAAGGATGAGCGGCTTTTTTACCTGCTCTAACATAAGTAGATCTTTGTATAGATAGCTGTTTGCTAATAGTTTTAATAATTCCCCTTCTTCACCGCTTTTGGTAACTATCTCCGGATAATAGCCGTAAATCATACGGTGCTCTATTAAACGCTTTTCCTGTATAAGTCCATGATGTTGCACCAGTTCTTCAAAACATAATGGATACAACATGAATTCATATTTTCGACCAGTCAGTGGCTCGTTCACCTGGCTTGATAATTCAAAAGCCGATGAGCCGGTTGCAATCACTTGTACATCTTTGATTTGGTCAGTAAACAATTTGAGTGTAAGCCCGACATTTGGAATGCGTTGGGCCTCGTCAATAAACAGGATTTTCTTGTTTCCAACTACGGTCTTTAATTTTGTAGCACTGGTATTAGTTAAAATATCCCTTACATCAGCATCATCGCCATTAAGATATAAGTGCTCTTTATCTTTTAACAACTCTTCTACTAATGTGGACTTACCTGCTTGCCGGGGGCCAAACAGCAAGATAGCCTTGCCTTTAAATAGCCTTTGTTCAATGGTGTTTTGTAGTATTCTCTTAATCATTTTGATTTAAAATACCTAAATTACATAATTAAGTGGGATTTAAATCCAAAAATAGCATAATAATATCGGATTTGAAAGATTTTAATATATGGAAGGAGATTTGTTACCTTTTAAAAGTTGATAAATCTTTAAGGTTTCCGCCTAAAACCTTATCTTTGAATCAGAGGTAAAATTGGATAAAGTAAAAGTTTTAGAAAAGTATCTTCCGCCCGAAGCCGCCCCGCTCATTGGCCGCTGGATAGACTACTTTAAATGTGAGTTTAAAATTTCCCGCAACCGTAACAGCAAGTTTGGCGATTACCGCGCACCGCATTCAGGTAAGGGGCACCGTATTTCGGTTAATTATGATTTGAATCAGTACGCGTTTTTAGTAACCACCGTACATGAGTTTGCGCACCTGCATACCTGGAATGAGCACAAGCAAAAAGCCAAACCGCACGGCACTGAGTGGAAAAACAATTTCAAAAAAATGATGCAACCATTTTTTGAAAAGGAAATTTTCCCGGCAGATGTTAAACACGCTATTGCTAGCTATTTAAATAACCCCGCCGCGTCAAGCTGCTCAGACCTAACCCTATACCGTTCCCTGCGTAAATATGACGCGCTAAAAGAAGCTCATTTTACTGTCGAAAAGTTGCCCGCTAAGGCCTTGTTTAAATTAAAAGACGGCCGCGTTTTCCGCAAGGAAGAAAAGCTGCGCAAACGTTATAAATGCATCGAAATGCACTCCAAACGCATCTACCTTTTTAGCCCAGTTGCCGAAGTAGAGTTGGTAGAAGAGTAGAAAAAATCTCGAATTTTCAATTTCGGATTTTAGAGTAATCCAACAATAATACCTTACGCCTGCTCCTCAATTATTTAGCCTTACTCGCCATATAATCAAGCGTTAAATTACATAGGGCTTTTACGCCTAAGGTAAACGCGCTTTCATCAATAAAAAAATCAGGCGAATGGTTCATTGCAACGGTCTTTGCATCGGCGCCTTTGGGCATACCTCCCAGAAAAATATAGAGACCGGGTACTTTTTCTGCAAAAAAGCTAAAATCTTCTGAGGCGGTTGCAGCTGGCCCTAAAGCTATATTAGCTGCACCTGCTGTCTGCTGCAAGGTGGGTAGCATTTGCGTGGTCAATGCCGGGTTGTTATACAATGCGGGGTAATGTGAACTATAGGGTATGGTCACTTCGGCAGTCGCGCCTTGTGCTTCGGCGGTTTTAGTGGCTATTTGCTTAACCCTTGTTATGAGCATTTTTTCATCCTCAGCCGAAAGCGCACGTAAGGTACCCAGCATTTCAACAGTTTCGGGAATAATATTTGAACGGTTACCGCCTTTAATAGCCCCAATGGTTACTATAGCGGGGTTTTCGGTAAGGTTTATATTACGGCTTACAATAGTTTGCAGGTTATTGATGATCTCTGCCGAAACAACGATAGGGTCAACACCCGACCATGGGGCCGCCCCGTGTGATGATTTGCCCTTCACAATGATCTGCATATCGTTTACTGCCGCCATTGTGCCACCCGAATGAGAAATAAATGTGCCAACCGGGATATTGGAAACGATATGCATCCCAAAGATGACATCAACCTTTGGATTTTCCAGTACGCCCTCCTTTACCATTTCTTCGGCCCCGCCCACTTCACCCGGCAATACACCTTCCTCCGCAGGCTGGAAGATAAATTTTACCGTGCCATGCAATTCGCTTTTCATGGAAGATAATATCTCTGCTACGGCCATCAACATGGCCATGTGCGAGTCGTGCCCGCAAGCGTGCATTACCCCAACTTCCTGCCCGTTATACATCGTTTTTACTTTCGAGGCGAAAGCAACAGGGGTGCGCTCTGTTACCGGTAAGGCATCCATTTCGGAACGTAAGGCTACCACCGGGCCGGGCTTTCCGCCACGCAATATGCCTACTACGCCGGTTGTTGCTATGCCCGTTTTTACTTCCATACCAAGCGATTGCAGGTGTTTTGCAATGATTGCCGCAGTTCGGAACTCATGGTTGCCCAGTTCGGGGTGTTCATGAAAATCGCGGCGCCACGCAATAATTTTTTGTTCAATAGCATCAGCCTTTTTAGCTACATCAGCCTTATAAGCGCTTTGTGCGAATGTTACCACGGTAGAAAAAACAAATACGGGGATAAGTAAAAACTTCTTCATGTGCTGAGGGTTAAGAAGTTAAATATAGTGAAAATAACAGTAGTTAATATCTTATTGTTATAGGCAGTCAATACCCACCCATCGCCATGCTCCCGGCATATTCACTAAAACCGCAGCAATTTCTGCATCATTTCTTCCAAACGTGATTTAGCCAGGAACTGCTCTTCCAAACCTTTATTCATCGGGATGGGTGTATCAAGGCTGGCGCAACGCATAACCGGGGCATCCAAAAGCTGAAAACAATGCTCGGCTATCCATGCAGCTATCTCGGCGCCAAAGCCATTGGTTAAAGTATCTTCGTGCAATACCAATACCTTCGACGTTTTTTTAACGCTCTCTTTAACGGCTTCTTTATCCCAGGGTTGCAGGCTGCGCAGGTCAACAACTTCAATAGCCTGGTCGGGGTGCTGGTTTGCATAATCTAAGGCCCAATGCACACCCATGCCATAAGTAATGATACTGGCCTTTGTTCCTTCTTTGACTACTTTGGCCTTGCCTATTTCAATATAGAGATCGCCCTCGGGCACTTCGCCGGTTAGGTTGCGGTATAAATATTTATGCTCAAAATAAATCACCGGGTTAGGGTCGTCAATAGCGGCCATCAACAGGCCTTTGGCATCAGCCGGAAAAGCCGGGTAAACCACCTTTAAGCCCGGCGTTTTTGTAAACCAAGCCTCATTTGTTTGCGAATGGAACGGCCCCGCGCCTGTACCGGCACCTGTTGGCATACGTACAACCACATCAATATTTTGCCCCCAACGGTAATACGTTTTAGCCAAATTATTAACCACCTGGTTAAAGCCGCTGCTTACAAAATCAGCAAATTGCATTTCAACCATGGCCTTATAACCATTTAGTGCTAAACCCATAGCCGTACCAATAATGCCCGATTCGCATATCGGCGTATTCCTAACCCTGTCTTTGCCAAATTCGGCTACAAAGCCATCGGTTATTTTAAATACGCCGCCATATTCTGCAATGTCCTGGCCCATCAGCACCAGGTTTTCGTGTTTTCGCATACATAACCTAAGCGCATCGCTAATGGCATCTATATAACGTTTTACCACCAGCGTGTCCGACATAACGAACGGTGGAATGGTGTGCGGCTTATACACATCTTCCAGTTCTGTTTCCGCATCGGGCGTTATCTCGGGCTCCTGTAAAACCCGGGCAACTTCGGTATCTATTTGGGCAATAAATTCATTGCGGAGATAGGGCCCCCATTCGGGACGGAGTATGCCTTCTGCTTTTAAAAACCGTTCAAAAGTATTTATCGGGTCTTTATCCTGCCATTCATTAATTAATTCCTGCGGCACATATTTAGTGCCCGATGCCTCCTCATGCCCGCGCACTCTAAAGGTCATACACTCCAACAAAAAAGGCCGTGGTTTTTGGCGGATATCATTGGCTATAGTACTTATCGTATCATAAACCTCCAATATATTGTTACCATCAATTTGCAGCCCCTCAATGCCGTAGCCAATAGCTTTGTCAACCAAATGTTTACAATTGTATTGTTCATTTACCGGGGTAGATAAGGCGTACCCGTTATTTTCTATCAAAAATATAACCGGAAGATTCCAAACCGCGGCAATATTTAAAGCTTCATGAAAATCGCCTTCGCTCGTTGCGCCTTCACCGGTAAAAACTAAAGTTGCTTTCTTCTTTTTGCTTAATACATCAGCCAGTGCTATCCCGGTAGCCAAAGCCATTTGCGGGCCCAGGTGCGATATCATGCCTATGAGTTTGTATTGCTGTGTACCAAAATGAAACGACCGGTCGCGCCCCTTGGTAAAGCCCGAAGCCTTACCCTGCCATTGGGCCATCAGGCGGATAAAAGGCACGTCGCGCGTAGTGAATACGCCCAAATTGCGGTGCATGGGTAAAATATATTCGTCGGGCTGCATGGCCATGGTACTGCCAACAGCTATAGCCTCCTGGCCAATTCCCGAAAACCATTTGCCAATAATGCCCTGCCTTAGTAAAATAAGCATCTTCTCTTCCACCACACGCGGAAACAGCAGTTTTTTATAGAGGGTTAATAAGGCGTTATTATCCAGATTTTTCCTATTAAAGATCATAAAGCTAATTTAAACAGGCCTTCGCGTTTTTTACCCTCTTTGCGCGCAGCGGAGAGAGGGTAGGTCGAGCGACTTAGCGATGACCGGGTGAGTCCTCGCCGAGCGATATTTGCCTCAATGCATTTGCGGCGACTACTCACCCCGACTACGCTACGCTGGTCGGCCCTCTCTTCGCTGCGCGCAAAGAGGGCTGTGAAAGGGTTTATGTTTTTGATGGGCTTACCCTGCATAGATACCTTAATTTTTTCCAAAATTAATTTTAAGCTAATATATAAAAACTAAATGTATGGCTAATTGCTATCGCCCTGGTGTTTTTCCTGCCACTGCTGGGTAAATGACTTGTCGGCTACTTTGGGCATTTCGCGGTAACGGCCCCAGGTGTTTTTGAATAGCTTTTTAAGGAAAAAGTTTTTTGTTTTGCCGCTAAAAAAATCTTCCATCTTACGGCTCAACATACTTTTTTTCCACAGCAGCCATGCCCAGCGTTCTTTTCCCGGTACTAAATTTTCTTTTACGGCATCGCGGCGGTTAAGCAGCAGCATTTTATGAATATCTATTTTTACCGGGCAAACCTCCGTGCATTTTCCGCATAGGCTGGAGGCATAGCTTAAATGTTTAAACTTATCCATACCGGCCAAATGTGGCGTTATAATTGAGCCTATTGGCCCGCTATAAGGTGTTGCATAGGTATGGCCGCCAATATTTTTGTAGATAGGGCAGGCATTTAAACACGCCCCGCAACGGATACAATATAAACCCTGCCGCTGATCTTTTTGAGCCAGCAGGTTGGTACGGCCGTTATCTAATAATATCACATACATTTCTTCGGGACCGTCGGTTTCATTAGCCTGGCGCGGGCCGCTAAAAATTGTATTATAAACAGTTAAATTTTGACCGGTTCCATGTGTAGAAAGCATAGGCCAAAAAAGGTCAAGATCGGCTATAGAAGGGATTATCTTTTCAATCCCCACAATGGCAATATGTATTTTTGGGAAGGTAGTGCTTAAACGCGCGTTACCTTCATTTTCGCTAATGGCAACACTGCCCGTATCGGCAATTAAGAAGTTGCCGCCGGTTATGCCCACATCGGCCTGCAGGTATTTTTCGCGCAGTAATTCGCGGGCCTTTAGTGTAAGTTGTTCGGGTGTGGCATCCTCGGGTGTGCCAAAACGTTCGTGAAACAGGCGGGCAATGTCCTCTTTAGAAAGATGCATGGCCGGGGTAACAATATGATAGGGTTTTTGACCGAGCAACTGTACAATATATTCGCCCAGGTCAGTTTCCAGCGATTCAATATGGTTATGTTCCAAAAATTCATTCAGATGAATTTCTTCGGTAACCATTGATTTTGATTTTACAACGGTTTTAGCGCCTGCCTTTTGCAGTATGTTCAGTATCTCGCGGTTGGCTTCATCGGCGTCATTTGCCCAAATTACCTTACCGCCGCGTTTTTGAAAATTGGCTTCAAACTCCGGCAGCACCTTATCCAGGTTCTCCATCATTTTCCACTTGATCACATGCCCTTTACGCTTGGCATTATCCAGGTTAATAATTTTTGATAACCCCCTGCTTACCGCAGCATCGTACTTGCCAATATTATTGTTGATAATACGGCGGTGGTCGGTATCAAAAACTTTATTTTCCGAGGCAACTAAAAATTCTTCAGCGGTACTTTGCATGGGCGTAAAGTTAGTTGATTAGGTTGATTATGTGAATGATTGAGTTTAAATAAAAAATGGGATTAGGTTGATCAAACGAAAGGAGTTTCCATTAACTCATTCAACTTAATCAACCCAATCCAACTTAATTAATCAACCTCAATTACTTCTTCCCATCAACCACCGGGCGGTTAGGAGCATTTAATAGGTCCCAGGCAGTATAAAATACCAACTGCGCGCGTTTAGCTAACATTGGGAAACCAATTTTGCTTACTTCATCACCGGGTTGATGGTAATCGGCATGTACACCGTTAAAATAGAAGATAATAGGTACGCCGTGTTTGGCAAAGTTATAATGGTCTGAGCGCTCATAAAAGTGATTGTTATCGTTCAAATCATCATATTTATAGTCCAAAATAAGGTTGGTATAAGTTTTATTGGCCTTTTCGCTAACATTACGCAGATCAGTACTTAGCATACCCGAGCCAATTACATATACATAATTAGCAGAATCGGGTTTGCCGATGTATTCATAGCCTACACGACCTATCATATCTATGTTCAAATCGGTAATAGTTCTTTCCAAAGGGATAACCGGATGATCGGTATAGTATTCTGAACCCAATAACCCTTTTTCTTCGCCTACGTTACTTAAAAACAAGATGCTTCTTTTAGGGCCGTGGCCGTTTTTTTTGGCTTGAGAGAAAGCCCTTGCAATTTCCATAATACCGGTAGTTCCCGAGCCGTCATCATCAGCGCCATTGTTTACCTTGTCTTTTGCATTTGGGTCACGCACCAGTCCAATATGGTCATAATGAGCAGAAATTACCAGCACTTCGTCTTTTAATTTCGGGTCGCTGCCGGGTAAAAAACCTAAAACGTCAACTGCTTTAACTGGCGCTTCTTCGGTTATGTATGAGGTTGAAATATCAGCCTTAATGGTTTGTGATTGTGGCATGCCACCTTGATCAATACCTGCTTTTAACTCAGCAATAGTTTTACCTGAGTTTTTAAGCAATATGTCCGCTGTTGCTGCCGGAATGTTAAAAGTAACCGGGGTGATAACCGGCCCCTCAGGTTTTAGACCCATACGCGCGGCAGGTGCACCGCCACCACCCGGCCTTCTGCCGCCCTGACCGCCGGCAGCGCCGTTGTTTATGGCTACTGCAAAAACCATTAGTGGTTTTTTACTTAGAATATAGGCTGCGCGTTTACGGCTGCGCGGAGCGCTCCAATCTGATACCTTATCTGTTCCGGTAATTTTTGAAAGGCCGTTATTCATTGGCTCGCCGTTACTAATATACATTACCACTTTACCGGTAATGTCAACGCCTTTCAGGTCGTCATAGTTATCAGCGCCTATACCGTATCCAGTAAATACAATATCTTTTGCGTCGATAGTTTTATTACCGGCTCCATTTGCATTGAAATCTTTACCGCTGGTTAATGGCGTTCCGTTTACGGTGAACGAGGTTACCTTAAATGTAGAGTTAACAACAGGGACATCAAAAAAATACGAACCGTTGACAATAGGTTTCAAGCCCAATGATTTAAATTCATCAGCAATATAATGCGCGGCTTTGTCGGCCCCCGGCTGACCGGTTTCGCGGCCTTCATATTCGTCAGAAGCGATAATGCTCAAATGTTTTCGCGCCAGGTCGGCGCTAATGATCTGGGCATACTTCATCGCTGTTGGATTTTGCTGCGCCCAGGCACCGGCCATAAAACCGGCTAAAGAAAGTGTTAGTAAAGTTTTTTTCATTTTTGTTGAGATTAGGAAAAATGAAAAATAAGGAATAGTTAGCAAGGATTATTAAATATAGCCAATATTTTACAGGAAAATAAAAGACCTTTTAGCTTTCGGCTTTATCCTTTAACCCCTCTCAACAAGCCATTTTATTAACCCGGTTAGCGTGGCGGCCACCTTCAAAATCGGTAGTTAAAAAAGTGGCGACTATTTTTTCAGCCTCTTCAACAGTAATAAAACGGGCGGGGATACATACAATATTGGCGTTATTATGGCTGCGGGCCAATACGGCAAGTTCTTCGTTCCAGCAAATAGCAGCGCGTATGCCCTGATGCTTGTTGGCGGTGATGGCTACGCCATTTGCACTGCCGCAAACTAGTATGCCAAAATCAAATTCGCCGCTTTCAACAGCTGTGGCAACGGGGTGCGCAAAGTCGGGATAGTCAACAGATGCTGCCGAATAGGTGCCGAAGTCTTTTACCTCATTTGTTGCCGATACAGCTGTTATCAATGCCTGTTTATAATCAAAGCCAGCATGGTCAGCGCCAATAGCAATTTTTAGTCCCTTTTTCATAACCAATTTTTATATGGAATATGGGGCCAAAGATAAAAACTTTGTGAGAAGGAATTTGGAATGTTCGATATTATTTGAACGCGCTTAGCACTTAAGAAGCCATAAGGTCTTCATGCGCTTTCAAACGTTTCTTTTCCACAACGGAAGCTACCATAATACCAACCTCATACAGTATAAACAGCGGAACGGTTGCAATGGTAGTTGTTAAAATATCAGGTGATGGAGAAATGATCGCGCCAACTATCATAATTATCACAATAGCATAACGGCGTGTTTTACGCATAAACGTTGCGGTTAATAAGCCTATACTTGCCAGGATATAAATAAAGATAGGCAGCTCAAACACGATGCCGGTTATAAGGGTTACGGTAGAAAGGATAGAAAGGTAAGAACCTACAGTAAATGTATTATGGATATCAGGACTAACACTGTAATCAGCTAAAAAAGCAATAGATTCAGGAGCCAGGATATAATAACCAAATAATATGCCTACTACAAATAATGCAGAGGCATAAAAAACAAAACCACTTGCGGCTTTTATTTCTTTTTCATGCAACGCCGGTTTTATAAAACGCCATAGCTCCCATAAAATGTATGGGATAGCGCATATAATACCTATCATTATTGATGAATTAAGCTGCAGTAAAAACTGATCGCCCACCCCGGTACTTATTAAAGTAGCATTTATTTTAGTTACACAAAAGCCATCAGCGTGAAAATAGTCGCCTATTCGGCACATCATCCTAAAAGTCCAGAATGTATTGGGGTGGAACGGCCCCATGATGACGCCGTTATAGATAAGTGAGAATTTCCAAAAGGCGATAACACTAAATACAACAACAGCAAGCGCCGATCGCATTAAATGCCAGCGTAGGGCTTCCAGGTGCCCAAAAAATGACATCTCCGACTCCAGGCTTTTACCCTTATTCTTTATCGCTTTTACTATCCTGTTATCACTCATTGTTGAAAATATGCCGGTAATTAACTACTGGAATGTTGCTTGCTTTTTAATATCCGTTATTCGCTGTAGTCAAACGTTTCCATAAACTTGGTGGTAAAATTACCTGCGCGGAAGTTAGGGTCCTGCAACAATTTTAAATGGAAAGGTATGGTTGTTTTTACGCCTTCAATAACAAATTCGCTTAGCGCGCGTTCCATCGTTGCTAAAGCTTCGTCGCGGGTCTGAGCCATACATATCACCTTGGCTATCATTGAATCATAGTTAGGCGGTATGGTGTAGCCGGCGTAAACATGGGTATCTATACGTACTCCATGGCCACCCGGCGAGTGGAAGTTAGTGATAGTGCCCGGCGACGGACGGAAATTATTAAAAGGGTCTTCGGCATTTATGCGGCACTCTATTGCGTGCAGCATGGGTTCATAATTTTTACCGGAGATAGGTATGCCTGCCGCTACTTTTATCTGTTCTTTGATGAGGTCGAAGTTAATTACTTCTTCGGTTACGGGATGCTCTACCTGTATGCGGGTATTCATCTCCATAAAGTAAAAGTTGCGGTCTTTATCAACCAAAAACTCCACTGTTCCGGCACCTTCGTATTTCACAGCTTTTGCACCTTTTATGGCAGCTTCGCCCATTTTTTTACGCAGTTTTTCTGTCATAAATGGCGAAGGAGATTCTTCCACTAATTTTTGGTGACGGCGCTGTATAGAGCAATCGCGTTCAGACAAATGGCAAACTTTGCCATATTGGTCGCCCACTACCTGTATTTCAATGTGGCGCGGGTCCTGAACATATTTCTCCAGGTACATGCCATCATTGCCAAAGGCTGCGCCCGATTCGGCACGCGCCGAATCCCATGCGTTTTCAAACTCTTCATCTTTCCAAACAATACGCATGCCCCTGCCGCCACCGCCGGCAGTAGCCTTTAGTATAACCGGGTAGCCTATTTTTTTGGCAATATCAATGCCTTGTTTTACACTTTGCAGCAAACCTTCCGAACCGGGCACAATTGGTACGCCGGCCTTTTTCATGGTTTCTTTGGCCGAAGCCTTATCACCCATTGAATTGATCTGGGCTGCCGTAGCGCCAATAAATTTGATACCATATTCAGCGCAAATACCCGAAAATTTAGCATTTTCAGATAAGAAGCCATAACCGGGATGTATAGCATCGGCATTGGTCAGCTCGGCTGCTGATATGATATTAGGAATATTTAAATAAGAATCTTTACTTGGGGGAGGGCCGATACAAACCGCCTCATCTGCAAAACGCACATGCAGGCTATCACGATCGGCAGTAGAATATACCGCTACTGTTTTAATGCCCATTTCTTTACAGGTGCGAATAATTCGCAGGGCTATTTCACCACGGTTAGCTATCAGTATTTTTTTAAACATCGTTTAGTTTTTTGATTTCACTGATTAGATTTTGATTACACAGATAAATCAGTGTAATCCTCTCAAAAAATCGGTGTAATCATATAATTAAATAGGTTCTACCAAAAACAACGGCTGGTCATACTCAACCGGCGAAGCGTTATCAACCAGTATTTTCACAATACGGCCCGAAACTTCTGATTCAATTTCATTGAAAAGTTTCATGGCTTCAATTATACAAACTACCGTGCCGGGTTTAACCTCGTCGCCTACGTTAACATAAAGCGGTTTATCGGGTGTTGAAGAACGATAGAATGTGCCTATCATAGGTGATTTTATGGTCAGATAATTTGTAGCGGCAGCGGCAGGTTCAGCTGTAACCGGCGTGGCAATAGCTCCCACAGGGGCTGCTACCGGCGCTGCAACAGCAATATGTTGCTGAACTGGCATGGCTGTATGTACAACGGCCTCGTTGGTTTTTATCGTGATTTTAAAATCTTTCTGTTCTATTGAAACCTCATTAACTCCTGATTTGGAGACAAAGCGAATAAGATCCTGAATTTGTTTAATATCCATACGTTGGGTTATTGGTTTTGGATAAAGTTTTTATCTAAGTTATTGGTTAATGTGCAGATGTGCAAATATGCGAATGTGCAGATATGCAAATGTGCAGATGTTTTTATTAAATTAAATATTTTTTATTGTAATTAAACAACTATTATTTGATAATGTTCAGATTTGGTTTGCCGGCACGTAAAATCATTTGCATATCTGCACATCCACGCATTTGCACATTTTTAATAGGCCCATTTCAAATAAATAGACCCCCAGGTAAACCCGCCGCCAAATGCTGCCAATATTAAATTGTCGCCCTTTTTAAATTTACTTTCCCATTCCCATAAACACAGGGGGATAGTAGCATTGGTGGTATTACCATACCGCTCAATGTTTACGATAACCTTATCTTCGCTAACACCGGTACGTGCCGCTGTAGCATCAATAATGCGTTTATTGGCCTGGTGAGGCACTAACCATGCAATATCATCTGCCTGCAGGTTGTTGCGTTCCATAACCTCGGCAGCAACATCGGCCATATTGGTAACGGCAAATTTAAATACCGATTTACCTTCCTGGTAAGCGTAATGCTCGCGGGCATCTATGGTTTCGTGAGTTGCCGGTTTCATTGAACCGCCTGCCTTCATGTGTAAAAATGGAATGCCGGCACCATCGCTTTTCGATATTGAATCAAGAATTCCGTAGCCTTCAGTATTAGGTTCAAGCAAAGCACATCCTGCGCCATCGCCAAAAATAATACAGGTTGCGCGGTCCTGATAATCAACTATCGACGACATTTTATCAGCGCCAACAACCAATACTTTTTTGTGTTTACCGGTTTCAATAAACTGCGCGCCGGTTGAAAGGCCGAATAAAAAGCCCGAACAGGCTGCCTGCAAATCAAAGCCCCAGGCGTTTACCGCTCCAATTTTATGCGCGAATAAGTTAGCCGTAGCCGGGAAAGGCATATCGGGTGTAGTGGTGCAAAAAACGATCAGGTCAATTTCGTCAGCGCCGACGCCCCGTTTTTTTAACAAGTCTAAGGCAGCCGGTACAGCAAGGTCTGATGTGCCCAAACCTTCGCCTTTTAATATTCTCCGCTCTTTAATACCTGTCCGGGTAGTTATCCACTCATCGTTGGTATCTACCAGGTGCGACAACTCATCGTTAGTGAGTATGTACTCCGGTGCGTAACCGCTTACAGCGGTAATAGCGGCATGAATTTTACCCATAGTTTTAATTAGTTTCTTGAAAAGCCTGCTTTATTTTATCAACCAGGTTGGTTTCAATCATATTTTTTGATAAAAGCACCATGTTTTTTATAGCCTCGGGATTTGAAATACCGTGGCCTACAACAACAGGCGCATTTATGCCCAATATAGGGCTGCCCCCATATTGCTCATAGTTAAATTTGTTAAAAAACTCGTCCTTTACCCCCTTTTTAAGGGTGATCACATAAAATGATTCAGCAAGTTTCAGTATAATATTGCCGGTAAAACCGTCGCAAACAAATACATCGGCCAGGTCTGAGAATAAGTCGCGCCCCTCCACATTACCAACAAAGTTAAATTGACCGGCTTCTTTCATCAGCGGGTAGGCAGCCTGGCAAAGTAAATTACCTTTTTCTTCCTCTTCGCCAATATTGACCAAGCTAACGCGGGGATTTTTTATATCGTAGATAAACTCGGCAAACAAACTGCCAAGCAAGCCAAACTGTACTAAATTATCGGGCTTGCAGTCGGCATTGGCGCCTACATCCAACAAAATACCCAAACCGCCTTTCAGTTTGGGTACAATAGTAGTAATTGCCGGCCTTGAAATGCCGGGTATAGTTTTAACGCTGAACATAGCGCCAACCAGCATAGCCCCGGTATTTCCTGCCGATGAAAAAGCATCAATTTGCCCTTCCTTCAGCATTTGGTAACCTACACTTATACTTGAGTCGGGTTTTTGAACAATGGCTTTAGTAGGATGTTCGCCCATACCAATAACCTCGGTTGTGTGTACAAACTCGAAATGATCGGGATCATGGCCGTTATCCGTTATTATTTTAACAGCGGCTTCTTTATCTCCAATGAGTACCAGCTTTGATCCGGGAATTTCCTTATAAGCCAAAATTGCCCCTAAAACTGTTGCTTTGGGAGCAAAATCACCGCCCATAATATCTAAGCCAATTTTCATTGCAGAAAATTAGTTAAGCTACGGCTGCTTTTTCAATCAGCAACTTACCGTTGTAGTAAACATTACCATCAACTGTATAAGCCCTGTGGGGCAA
>JABDBT010000059.1:0-15014 GCA_013288465.1 Bacteroidota bacterium
AAAATTATTATTACTTTAGATTGATTTATTAATTTATTTATTAACTGACCTAATTAATTACGAATGAAAAAACTACTACTTAGCAGTATGTGGGTTTTGTTTTTCATGGCCTCCCAGGTCTATGCACAAACCCGAACAATCACAGGAACCGTAACCGAAAAAGAGGAAGGCGGTCCGCTACCAGGTGTCAGCGTTATGGTAAAAGGCTCTAAAACGGGCACCCAAAGTAACGCGCAAGGTAAATTTTCTATTAGTGCGTCCACAGGGCAAACATTAGTATTTACCTCTGTTGGGTACCTAACCCAATCTATTACGGTATCAGGCTCAACTATTAACGTTGTTATGGAGCCTAATCAAACCCAATTATCTGATGTAATGGTTATCGGTTACGGTACAATAAACCGTAGGGATAACGTTGCCGCAGTTGGCCAAATTAAGGGCCAGGACCTGATTGAGCAGCCGGTTCAAAACTTTGAGCAGGCATTGGCAGGTAAGGCGGCTGGCGTTCAGATCACTATCCCCAATAGCGTGCTAAACACGCCTCCGGTATTCCACATCCGTGGTACAAACTCTATCACTTTAAGTTCACAACCACTCATTGTTGTTGACGGTATTGTAAACTTTACCGGTGATTTTAGCGGTGGTGAATCTGGTGGTAATGCTTTATCAAATATTAACCCCGATGATATAGAGGATATCCAAATATTAAAGGATGCCTCTGCAACAGCTATATATGGTAGCCGCGGCGCAAACGGTGTTGTTATTATTACCACTAAAAAGGGTAAAAAAGGCGATGCAGTTGTTACTTTGGATAGCTGGGTAGGCGAAACATCAGTAAACAGGTTACCTAAAGTTTTAAATGCCGATCAGTACGTGGCAGAAAAAAACGAAGCTATTGTAAATGGCGGTGGTAACCTTGCTACTACTGCAGCAGTTATAGGAACTGATGCTAATGGCAACCCGATAAACACCAATTGGGAAAAATTATTATACCAAAAAGGCATATCTTATAATAGTACTGTAAGTGTATCAGGCGGTAATGAAAAAACAACCTATTATGGGTCTGCTAATTGGAGCAAACAAACCGGTGTTTTAAGAACCTTTGAGTTTGATAACAAAAGTATGTTATTCAATATTGACCATAGGGCCAATAAATACATTACTATAGGAATGAAGTTATCTTACCAAAACAACCAGGACCTTGCAGCCATATCTTCAGGTTCATTATCAGCATATTAGTGTTACGTGCGGTACGGTCAACATTGGTAAGCAAACAATCCAGCCATACAATTTGCGAAGATAGTTTGGCATCAAGCGAAGTAACTGTAGCATCGAAAGTAATAGCGCCCGATAGATAATGAAGCGCCAAATTAAGTCCTACGCTTGCTTTCAGCAGGTCTTGTATCTCTTCGTCTGGTTCAGTACGGCCAAAAGCAGGATCGAGATTGGCAAATACAATTTCGGGCACTTTAAAGCCTAATGCCCTTGCAATTTCTCCACCTATCAGTTCGGCTATCAATGCTTTAACACCCTGCCCGGCTCCGCGAAATTTCAGTACATATAAAAACTCATCATCAGCCTCGGCAATAGCGGGTAACGACCCACCTTCGCGCAAGGGGGTAACATAGCGTATCACGTTAACAGTTCTGAGTTGCAGTTGATCAGTAAGCATAAATTTTGTTCCGGTTTCCTCAAAAGAGAAAGTTTGAAATTAGCCCAAATTTTTGAAAAATCAGCATGGCTAAATTATTAGGGTATCAATATTTTCCTAAACGCCAGGCTATCCCCCTTAAAAGCATCAAAATCAACCACATGGTTTATGCCGTTTACCCTGGCCTGTTCAGAGTGTTGCCAAAACGCCCAGTTGGTTGCCGCGTTTATATTTAATTCGGGTTGGTTATATTGGGCTATCCATAGTTTATAATTCTCAAAATATCCGGCCAAATAATCCTGGTAAAAGCTCAACCCCGAATAGATAATGGGCTGCGTATGCGTTTTTGCCTGTACATAATTTAGAAAGTCGGTTAATTGCACCCGCATTTTTTCGGGGCTTGTACCATAAAGTTTTTCAATATCCACAACCGGCGGCATATCTCCTTTTTCCCATTTTACATTTTGTAAAAAGAAACGGGCCTGCCATTTTCCATTCTTTTCGGGCCTGAAATAATGGTACGCGCCGCAGGTAATACCGGCTTTGGGTGCCTCGCGCCAGTTACGCTGAAAATAAGGGTCAACGGTAAGCAAGCCCTCAGTTGCTTTAATAAATGCAAAGCTGATGTGTACGCTATCCTCTTCCATTGTTTTTACTAATTGCCAATCTATTTTGCCCTGCGCGTACGAAACATCAATACCATGTACAACATATTTTTGCGGGATGCGGATATTAAAGCTTTTGTAAGTGCGGTAATTTGGGTTTTCGCCAATATCTATCATCCACCGCCAGGTAGAGCTAAATGCCTTTAAAACATAACCATAGTAAAACGGAGATAGTAGAATAAGCAACAAACCCGCAATTACGACTTTAAGCCGTGTGGATAAGCCCTTGCTCTTTTTTCGCCTTACGGGCGCTTTTTTCTTTACGGGTTGTTTTCTTGTAACGCGGGTATTTTTCTTTGCAGTTGGCACGATGTAAAAGTATAAAAACGGGATGGTTTAAATGAGATTTGTGGATAATCGTATGTCGGCGATTACTCACCCGGACTTTGCTTCGCTCGTCCACCCTCTCTGCTGCAAGCAGCAAAGAGGGTGTTAAAAATTCATCATTTAATTCGTAAATCTTCTTCTAAAACCTTCCCAAACCCTCTTTGTCCGCCCATTGGCGGATAGAGAGGGTTGCCCAGCGTAGCGTCGGCGGGGTGAGTTATCGCCGGTTGGTAAAGAAGGGTTGACTATTTAAACCATTGCAAAACCACCCACCACATAGTTGCTGTGGCAAAACCAATTATCAAACCAATACCAATAATTAAGTTTGACAGCTGTGGATTTAGTTCATAGTCATCAGCTATAATGCTCGATGACAGTAAAGTTGGCATAGCCATTTCAAAAATGCTCACCTGTGTAATTATCCCCCGTAATTGAAATATAAGCGCTACTACGGCTACCAATGCAGGGGCAAGTATCAGTTTATAGAGCAACGTAATGGATATTCTTTTTAACTCATCCTTATAGCCCTTAAACCTTAGCTGTAAGCCGATTGAAAATAGGGCAAGCGGCCCTACCGTGTTGGCCAGCTTATCAAATAAAGGGTTCAAAACTGATATATTGACAAAATGCGGAATAGTCAATGCCGCCATGCACCCCAGGAAAGGAGGGAAGGTGATTATTTTTTTAAGGAACAACAGGGCCGATAATGATTTGCTTTGCGACGCATTAATGGCTACGCCAATACCTACAGTTGCTAAAAGCAGGAAAGTCACCTGGTCGCAGATAACGCCTATGGCTATATATTTTTCGCCAAAAAACGCCGCTATCAACGGGAAACCCAAAAACGAAGTATTGCTTAACCCTGCCGAAAGGGTTAACCCGGCAGCGGTTTTAACCGGAATTTTAGTTTTAGCAGCATAAAACCGGATATACAGCCAGCCGCCCAGCCAAATAATTACAGGAGCTAATGCGGGCAGCAACAATGCCCCGCTCCAGGCAATATGCGGCAGATATTTAAAAGACACAGCAGGCAACGCCAGGTAAATGAGCCACGCGTTGATACCTTTATGCGCATCGGCAGGTAATGTTTTCGACCGCCTGAACAACATGCCGGCAATAAGGCAAACGCCTATCATTAAAAAATTAGTCACAATAGTTAGTTAGCAATAAATGATGGGCAAACATAATAAACAGGATGGCAATTCTTTTAATCTGTTTTATAACACAGGGCAAACGCACTAAAGGGATTTGGCGGTTTTTACCCTCCTTTGTTTTTATATTATAAAAAATGTTTACACACTGTTGCTCCTTTGAAGGGGAATTTAAAGTAAGGTAACACTCACAAGGTAATTTTTAGTTATGCCCTAAAGTAATTACACGGTACTAACAAAAAACTTTATAAAATTTAATACCTTTGCCCCTCCAAAAGTTTGGCGTAGCATTTAACTTATTGCTTACGTTTATAATGAATTAAGTATTAAAATACCCGGTAAAGAAGATGAATATTTCACAGGAAAAGATCGATAACCTGAATGCAGTTGTAACCATTAATATTAACCCTGAAGATTATCAGCCCCGTGTTGATAAGGCTATAAAGGATCATGCTAAAAAAGCCAAAATACCTGGTTTCCGTCCCGGAATGGTACCTGCGGCGCATATCAAAAAAATGTACGGTAAAAGCATTTTGGTTGATGAGGTTAACAACCTGCTGTCTGATACTCTAAATAACTATATAACCGAACAGAAGCTGGAAGTATTAGGCCAGCCGTTGCCAAAGGTTGATGATAAAAAAGAATATAACTGGGATTTTGCTGACAACTTTGAGTTTAATTATGAAGTTGGTTTGGCGCCCGATTTTGCTATCGACTTTTCAGCAAAAGATAAAATAACACAATACGATATTAAGGTTGATGATGAAACATTGGCCGCACGTATCAAAAACATACGCCGCAGTTATGGCAAAATGACAAATCCTGACGTATCGGCAGATGATGACGTGCTTTATTCAGAATTGACACAGCTTTCGCCGGATGGTTCTGTTTTTGAGGATGGCATAAGCAATACAATATCAGTTAGGTTAGACCAGGTAAAGGACGAAAAGATAAAGAAATCTCTTATCGGTTTAAAAAAGGATGATGAAGTAACGCTGGATATTCAAAAAGCGTTTGATAACGATGCAGCTAAAGTTGCAGGGCTATTAGGCATTGATGAAGAAACAGCGGCTGATTTAAAATCAAACTTCCGCTTAAAGGTTAAAAATGTTAACCGTTTAGAGGAAGGCGATCTGAACCAGGAGTTCTTTGACAAATTATTTGGTGAAGGTGTGGTAACTGACGAAGCCGGTTTCCGTGCTAAGATCACTGAAGAGATCGAGACTATGATGACTCAGGATGCAGAACGCAAACTGCAAAATGACATCTACAATTACAGTTTAGAAAAAGTTCAGTTTGAATTGCCTGATGACTTTTTGAAACGCTGGTTAAAAGCCACGAATGAAAAGTTATCGCAGGAAGAATTGGAAGGCGGTTACAAAGATTTCGCGCAAAACCTTAAATGGACATTGATCGAGAATAAGATATTGAAAGATAACGAGATCGAGATCAAATACGAAGAGGTTTTTGCAGCTGCTAAACAAAGTTTAGATCAGCAATTCAGGATGTACAGCCCGCAACCAATAGCCGAGGAGCAGTTAGCACAGTACGCGGTACAGTACCTGCAAAATAAAGAAAATGCCAATAAGGTATTTGATGAAGTAAAGGCATTACGCTCATTAGATTACATTAAAAGCGTAGTTACTTTAGATAAAAAAGAAATTTTTTACAACGATTTTAAAGAATTAGTAAAATAAGTTAAAGTCAAAATATCATTTATCAAAAGCATCTGCCTGTGGTAGATGCTTTTTTTGTACAATACGCCTATCTGAGCGTCATTGCTTCATACCTCGCAATGACGGATCGGGGAGCTCCGCCAAATTTTACTTTTTACAAACTTTATATTAAAAATTGTATTCAACTAAAAACTATATTTATCGCGACTAATCATCGCATATAAACCGTTAAAAAACAACACCCATGAGCAATATAGATAAAAACGAATTCAGAAAATATGCGGTTAAACATCACCGCCTTAACGGCCTTGCCGTAGATAAATTTATAGAAGGTGTAAGCCGCAGTTCGGTGCCTATGGGCATATCCGGCACCACTGGTATTACCGGCATGACACCTTATATCATTGAAGAACGCCAGTTGAATGTTACCCAGATGGACGTATTCTCGCGTTTAATGATGGACCGTATTATCTTTTTAGGTGATGCTATTTATGATCAAAATGCCAACGTTATACAGGCGCAATTACTATTCCTGCAGTCTGCCGATAGCAAACGCGATATACAGATGTATATCAACTCTCCGGGCGGCTCGGTATATGCGGGCCTGGGTATTTATGATACCATGCAGTTTATATCAAATGATGTAGCAACCATCTGTACAGGTATGGCTGCTTCAATGGCAGCTGTATTACTATGTGCCGGTACCGAAGGCAAACGTGCAGCGCTTCCGCATTCAAGGGTAATGATACACCAACCATCAGGTGGCGCGCAGGGCCAGCAATCTGATATTGAGATCACCTATCATGAAATTACCAAATTGAAAAAAGAATTATACCAGATCATAGCCGACCATAGCGGCGCGCCGTTTGAAAAAGTTTGGGATGCATCAGACCGCGATCACTGGATGATTGCCGAAGAAGCCAAAGAATTTGGTATGGTTGACGAAATATTAAAAGGAAACAAAACAAAGAGCAAGTAATTTAGGTTGATTGGGTGAATGGTTGATTGAGTGAGTAGTTGATTAATCTATAAAAAACACAACCACTCACTTAATCAACCCAATCCAACTTAATCAACTAATAACTATATTTGCACAAGAAAAAATTATCACATGAATAAAAACAGCAAAGAAATCAGGTGTTCGTTTTGCGGAGCAGGCAAACAGGACTCGCTGATGCTGATAGCAGGGCTTGATGCACATATTTGTGATAAATGCGTTAACCAGGCTAATGAAATATTGGCCGAAGAGTTGAAGGTACGTAAGGTTAAAACATCGCCTTCGGCACCCTCTATTCTAAAACCGTACGAAATAAAATCACATCTTGATCAATATGTTATTGGTCAGGACGATGCTAAAAAAGTACTTGCCGTTGCCGTATATAACCACTACAAACGGTTAAACCAGCGTATTGATAAGGATGAGGTGGAGATCGAAAAATCAAACATCATTATGGTGGGCGAAACCGGTACCGGTAAAACGTTATTGGCAAAAACACTGGCTAAGGTTTTAAATGTGCCTTTTTGTATTTGCGATGCCACGGTATTAACCGAGGCCGGGTATGTTGGTGAGGATGTAGAAAGTATTTTAACACGTTTGCTGCAATCGGCAGACTATGATGTAACCACTGCCGAAAGAGGTATTGTATATATTGACGAAGTTGATAAAATTGCCCGTAAAAGCGATAATGCATCTATAACCCGTGATGTATCGGGCGAAGGTGTACAGCAGGCATTGCTTAAAATACTGGAAGGTACCATGGTTAACGTACCACCGCAAGGCGGTCGTAAACACCCTGATCAAAAAATGATAACCGTTAACACCAGCAATATTTTATTTATTTGCGGCGGTGCGTTTGATGGTATTGAACGAAAAATTGCCAATCGTTTACGTACGCAAACCGTAGGCTACAAGTTGAAAGGTAACGACAACGAAGTAGATATGAAAAACCTGTACAAATACATTACACCACAGGATTTGAAATCATACGGGCTAATCCCTGAGCTGATCGGTCGTTTACCGGTGCTTACTTACCTGAACCCGTTAGACAGGGAAGCATTGCACAATATTTTAACTGAGCCTAAAAACTCATTACTTAAACAGTACAAAAAGTTGTTTGAATATGAAGGCGTAAAGCTTGATTTTGAGGACGATGTATTGGAGTTTATTGTAGATAAAGCAATGGAATTTAAACTCGGCGCGCGTGGCCTACGCTCAATTTGCGAAGCTATAATGATAGACGCGATGTTCGAGTTCCCATCAAAAAAAGATGTTAAAAAACTAAATATAACCCTTGATTATGCCAGGGAAAAATTTGACAAATCTGATTTGAAAAAATTAAAAGTGGCTTAACAATTTGGATATAGTTAAAATACTATATTTGTTATACAATAAACACAAACCCTGGTGCAACACCGGGGTTTGTTGTATAAAATGGATTTTGCGTATCCAGCCAGGATGCCAAAAATAATTTTATTTAATTTGAACACATGAGACGCAATATATTGCGTCTCTACACCAATAATATTATGAACGAGAATCTAAATGTAAAAAAAGAACTTTCTGCTACCCATCCTAAGGTAAAAGAAGTACAAAGCCCTGTTGCGTCGGGGTTAAAAACCAAAGAGGGTATTGTAGCCAACTGGTTGCCGCGTTATACCGGCAGGCCGCTGGACGATTTTGGCAAATACATTATCCTAACCAATTTCTCAAAATATATACAGTTATTTTCTGAATGGCATGATAACGCGCCAATTATGGGTATTGATAAGCCTATGCAAAGCGTAACCGCCGATGGTATTACTATTATAAACTTTGGTATGGGCAGCTCGGTAGCTGCTACTATAATGGATCTGCTTACCGCCATACACCCAAAAGCAGTTATATTTTTGGGCAAGTGCGGCGGTTTAAAAAGGAAGAACAGTGTAGGCGACCTTATATTGCCTATCGCCGCTATACGCGGCGAGGGAACATCAAATGATTATTTACCGCCCGAAGTGCCGGCATTGCCATCATTTGCCCTGCAAAAAGCTATTTCAACCACTATCCGCGATTTTTCGCTCGATTATTGGACAGGCACCTGTTATACCACCAACCGCAGGGTTTGGGAACATGATAAAGTGTTTAAAAAATACCTTAAACAGTTAAGGGCAATGGCGGTTGATATGGAAACAGCCACCATATTTACAACCGGGTTTGCCAATAAAATACCAACCGGGGCTTTGCTGCTGGTGTCTGACCAGCCAATGATACCCGAAGGTGTTAAAACCAGCGAAAGCGACTCGAAAGTAACCGGGCAATATGTGGAAATACATTTAAAAGTAGGCATCGAATCGCTTAAACAGTTAATAAATGGTGGTTTAACGGTGAAGCATTTGAGGTTCTAAATAAGTTGTAAAGGTTGTAGTAGTTGTAAGTGTTGAAATGGTTGTTACATCTCAGCATTTAAACTTTCCTATATTTACGTATTATAACTTTTACAACACTTACAACATCTACAACTCACAACTACAATGTGGTACAATAATATACTTGAAACCATCGGCAATACGCCAATGGTTAAATTGAATAAGGTAACTAAAGATATTCATGCAACAGTTTTAGCTAAGATAGAAACTACCAACCCCGGTAACTCTATTAAAGACCGTATGGCGCTTAAAATGATTGAAGATGCCGAAAAAAGCGGCAGGCTTAAACCCGGTGGGACAATTATTGAAGGCACATCGGGCAATACCGGTATGGGCCTGGCTATTGCTGCTGTTATAAAAGGTTATAAATGTATTTTTACCAGTACCGATAAGCAATCAAAAGAGAAATTTGATGCCCTGCGTGCCTTTGGCGCAGAGGTTATTGTTTGCCCAACCAATGTTGACCCCGAAGACCCGCGATCCTACTATTCTGTTTCCTCGCGTTTAGAGCGCGAGGTGCCTAACTCATGGAAACCAAACCAGTATGATAACCTGTCAAACTCACAGGCGCATTATGAGCAAACCGGCCCCGAAATATGGGAGCAGACTGAAGGTAAAATAACCCATATTGTAGCGGGAGTGGGTACAGGCGGTACACTTTCGGGCATAGCAAAATATTTGAAGGAGAAAAATCCCAAAATACAGGTATTGGGTATTGATACTTATGGCTCGGTATTTAAGAAATATAAGGAAACGGGTATTATGGATAAAAATGAGATATATCCATACATAACCGAAGGCATTGGCGAGGATTTTTTACCGGCCAACGTTGATTTTAGCCTCATAGATCATTTTGAAAAAGTGACCGATAAGGATGCCGCTTTAATGACCCGCGAGATAGCGCTTAAAGAAGGTATTTTTGCAGGCAACTCCACCGGCTCGGCCATTGCGGGGGTATTGCAAATGAAGGACAGGTTTAAAGAGGGCGATGTTGTAGTGGTGATATTCCCCGATCATGGTACCCGTTATTTGGGTAAAATGTACAACGACGACTGGCTGCGCGACCGCGGATTTTTGAAAGACGGAAAACTTACCGCCCATGATATCATCAGTAAAAAAGACAGCCAGGAGATAGTGACCATTGATTGTGATAAAACGGTACTGGAAGCTATTAATACCATCAAATCATTAAACATATCGCAGATACCGGTTACCCAAAAAGGGATGGTAATAGGCAAAATTACCGAGAGCAATATACTGGATGCGCTATTAGAAAACCCATCACTAAAATCTCAGCCTATAAAGAATATCACCACAGCGCCTTTCCCGTTTGTTGACCTGAATACATCTATTGATAAAATATCGGCTATGATAAACAAAGATAATATAGCGGTACTGGTAGAAGATAACGGCAGGATAGAGATCATTACACAGTACGATATTATTAACGCGATATCGGGGTAGTTCTAATATCAATTAAGGTGAAGCAGTATCATGTTTATATATTATAGTGTAATGATGGTTCTTACTACACAGGTATAACAAATGATATTGAAAGACGTTTTGATGAACATCAAACCGCGTTGAATAATGGGTGTTATACTTTTAAACGCCGCCCGGTAAAACTTGTATTCAACGAACTATTTACAGATGTTAACCAGGCTATTGTTTTTGAAAAGCAAGTTAAAGGATGGCGCCGGGCTAAAAAAGAGGCAATTATAAGAGGCGATTGGCATTTATTACCTGAATTGGCAAGAACCGCAAAATAAAAAAATACACTTTAAAAAAGGGTGTCATGGTGAGCCTGTCGAACCATGTGCTCGGGGGCTAACGGATGTCTTTTCGGCGTAGATGCATAGCGCAGATGGCCTTTGCCCGCTATGGTTCGACGAGCTCACCATGACAGCGCTCTTTTATTCGCATTACCATTTCTTAAATATCACAAACACCGCCAATACAATCAGCCCAAAACCAACCAAATGGTTCCAGCCTAATTTTTCGGTTTTGAAAAATATGGTGGTGAATAGCATAAACACAATTAAGGTTATGGCTTCCTGTATGGTTTTTAGCTGTACTAAATTATAAGGGCCGCCATCGCCTTTAAAGCCTGCCCGATTTGCCGGCACCTGGAAAGTATATTCAAAAAACGCCAACCCCCAGCTAATGAGTATGATGGAAAATAGCCCCAGGTTTTTACCCCACGAATAGTCTTTGAATTTTAAATGCCCGTACCAGGCAAAGGTCATAAAGGTGTTTGAAATGAAAAGGAAGATGATGGTCTTTAGTCCGCGCATTTGGTAAGTATTTACTATCTATACTTTATAATGACTATTTTGTTTGGTAATAACAGATCATTAATCCGCACATTTGAAATCTGCACATCTGCATATCCGCACATTTGCACATCAAATCTACTCTAACAATTTTTCCGCCAGCTCCTTTTTATAAACTAAATTAAGTGCAGGCTTGGGGTTTATCAATAATAATACGGCTGTTTCTTTTTCACGCGCCAATGGGTTATCAACTTCGCTAAGTTTGCTGCAGCTATCTACATAAGGTGCAAATCTTTTCAGTTTTGCACCATTACTTTCATCTACGTAAATAATATAACGCGCGTTTAAATTTCCCGGGGCCCATAGGGTAAAGCTGCTGTTAAGGCAAACTACTTCGGGCAAGTTATATTGCTTGCCAAAATGATGTATGGCACCAGCTTCGCCGTAATTATCAGCATATATTTGGGTTACCTTCCGTTGCTCGGGTGTTAGTTTATAATAAGCCGCGGCTACTTTTTGGGCTAATTCGTCCCATCCAAGCATATCAGCGTAGTCCTGGGTAAGCGGGTGTAATTTATGGTCTTCCCAGGTTGCCGCAAATCTAAACATAGAAACATGCTTATCTACAAAGCGAAACAAACTTAAAGTTGTATTTAACGGAAGCACCGGCAATACCAATGGAAACAACAATAAATTAGGCAACGTGAACAGCACAACAACCGACGCGCGTAACGTTGTATATTTTATTTTTATCCAGCGCTCAAAACCATAGCCGCCCGCAGCAAAAAGCATAGGGTACGCGCCAAACAGATAATAGTTTTTGCCGCTCATTTCCAGCAGGAAAATAAATATCAGGATAAAGGCGAAAGCCAAAAACTGGAATTTGCGCAGCTTAAATGAAAATAGTAAAAAGCCAAAGCCAACAAGCCAAACAAATAAGGCAATGCCATTAACAGCTATCTGCTGACTAATAAAATCAGTTGGTTTGATATAATTTAGCTGGCTCTCTTTTAGCGTTTTCATGTGCGTAATTACCGGCAAATGATGTTGAAACTGCCAGATAATATTGGGCAGAAACAATAACAATGCAATTAACGCTGCGCCCAGAACATGCCTGTTCCACAATATTTTACGTTGCCTGGTAAACAGCAGACCCAATACCAGGGCCAAGGCAAAAAATCCCATGGTGTATTTGGTTAGCAAACCTATACCTATAACCAGCCCCACCAGGTAAATGTATTTTACCGAATGATAATTTATATACCTTATAATTAGCCAAACGCATAAAACCCACCATAACTGGTCGAACACTACGGGTTGAAAAAGATAATCGCTGGCAACAAATGCGGGGGCAAAAATAATGCTTAAACAAGCCAGAGTAATAGCAAACATTTTGCCGCCCAGTTCAACCGTTATGAGGCCAACCAACCAAACAATAGCGCCACCGCAAAGTGTAGCAAAAACGCGGCTGGCAGCAACTGAATTGCCAAAAATGGTTGTTGAGATTTTTGCCAGTAAGGCAATAAACGGCGGTACTTCTTTATAGCCCCAATCTAAATGATCGCCTAATGCCAGGTGTAAAAGCTCATCGCGGTGAAAACCGAAATGGGATATGGCCAAAAGGTTTAATCCTACCTTCAGGGCAACAAATATCAATATAAAGTTGGTGTACGTTGACCTGCGGTTTTGGTAGGGCATGTAGATTGTTGGGTTTACAACCTAAAGATAACGCTTTTTAGTAAAAAGCAATAGGCTAAAAGCAGAAAGGTTAAAGCAGAAAGCAAAAAGCAGAAAGACCAAAGCAACGAAGAGATGAATTCCCCTTTCGCTTTGGTCTTTCTGCTTTTAGCTTTTATCTCAAATCCTTTTTATATCAGCCCCCAACGCTTTAAGCCTTGCGTCGATATGCTGATAACCACGCTCAATTTGTTCAATATTATAGATGGTTGATTTGCCTTGCGCTGATAGCGCGGCAATTAATAAAGATACCCCGGCACGTATATCGGGCGAGGTCATGGAAATTCCGCGCAGCTGTACTTGCTTGTCGAGACCGATAACGGTGGCGCGGTGAGGATCGCATAAAATGATCTGGGCGCCCATATCCAGCAACTTATCTACAAAAAACAAGCGGCTTTCAAACATCTTCTGGTGAATTAACACAGCGCCTTTGGCTTGTATGGCAACTACCAGTACAATGCTCAGCAGGTCGGGCGTAAAGCCGGGCCAGGGGGCATCGGCAATGGTCATGATCGAGCCGTCAATAAATGTTTCAATTTCGTAATGCTCCTGTGCGGGGATATAGATATCATCGCCGCGCAGTTCCAGTTTTATGCCCAAACGTTTAAATACATCAGGTATCATCCCCAACTCTTTGTATTTAACATCCTTAATAGTGATCTCTGAGCCGGTCATAGCGGCCAGGCCGATGAACGAGCCGATCTCGATCATATCGGGCAGCAAACGGTGGTCTGTTCCGCCTAATTGGGTAACACCTTCAATAGTTAATAAATTAGAACCAATACCGCTAATTTTTGCACCCATGCGGTTAAGCATTTTGCATAGCTGCTGTAAATAGGGCTCGCAGGCAGCGTTATATATAGTGGTAACCCCTTTGGCTAAAACGGCGGCCATTACAATGTTTGCCGTACCGGTTACTGAAGCTTCGTCCAATAAAATATAAGTGCCTTGTAAATTAGAGGCGTCAACATTAAAAAAGCCGTTGGTAGGGTTATAGTCAAACCTTGCGCCTAATTTTTCGAAACCTAAAAAGTGTGTATCTAACCTGCGGCGGCCAATTTTGTCGCCACCGGGTTTTGGTATTGATGCCTTGCCAAAACGAGCTAACAACGGCCCGACTATCATTATCGAACCGCGTAAACCGCCGCCCTTGGCTTTAAAAGCATCCGATTCGAAAAAGTTTTGGTCGATGTTTTTAGCTTCAAAGCTGTAGGTATCTTCGCCCAGGCGCTCAACAATAACGCCCATGTCACCCAATAGCTCTATCAGCTTATTCACATCCTTAATATCGGGGATGTTGCTGATGGTTACTTTTTCGCCGGTTAAAAGTACCGCCGATATAACTTGTAAGGCTTCGTTTTTTGCACCCTGGGGAGTTATTTCACCTTTAAGAGGTTTGCCCCCAATTATTTCAAAAGCGTTGTTCATAGATCAGTTCATGGTTAATGGTTCATAGTTCATGGGTAAATCATGTGCTATAGGTGCAAAGATTATAAATATATTGATTACTCATACCATCCAAGACAAACACATTAAAAATATAAAACTCTTCCTCAGCCCTCTTTGCGCGAAGCGAAGAGAGCGACGACCAGCGTAGCGTGTTCGGGGTGAGTCTTCGCCGAAATGCATTGGCGGTAACGCCGCCCGGCGAGGACTCACCCGGTCATCGCTAAGTCGCTCGACCTACCCTCTCTACGCTGCGCGTAAAGAGGGTAAAAAACGAGATCGACTATGAGCCAATTAATATTTCTTAGCGCCGCCGGTGTTACGGTTACGGTTGTTTTGATTGTTGTTATTGCGTGGGTTATTGTTATTATTAGTGCGCCCGCCGCCACCACCGCGATTGTTTTGATTATTATTGGTACGTCCGCCGCGGTTATTATTATTGGTTTGCGGGGCGGCACGGTACTCAACCCGGTTAAGGTTAATGTTTTCTTCAATTTTTAACTCACCACCCGAAAGCGCTACCAGGTCGGATAGTATCAGATCATCCGAAACTGAGTCTTTGTTCCATTGTACATAAGCCATTTTCATGAAATTGGCTATGGCTTGTACCATGTGCTTTTTACGCTCAGGCTCTTCTATGCTTTTAGCTTTTTCTATCATCATCTCGATAGTTTTGCCATAAT
>JABDBT010000059.1:15024-15442 GCA_013288465.1 Bacteroidota bacterium
GCTTGTAACGGATACGCTGGTGCGGGTAACGCAACGGTTTGGGTTTCATGTAAATAGCTTCCGGCGTAGGCTTAGGGTAGGGTGAATCCACGTCCAGCTGGTAATCAGATATAATATGCAGGTGGTCCCAAAGTTTGTGCTTAAAGTCGGCAACGTCGCGCAGGTGGGGGTTTAAAAACCCCATCAGCTCAATCACCACAGCGGCATAGCGGTTGCGTTCTTCTTTAGTGGGCAGCGCTACAATATATTTTACCATATTTTGTACGTTGCGGCCATATTCAGTCAGGAGTAATTTGCTCCTGGTAGAGTTATAATCAAATTGATTAGGCGTGTTTTGTAGTGCCATGTTATTTTAGTTTTTAAGAAGATTTTAAATTAGCACAGATATTATTCCCGGGTAACATCAACAGGAACAAGC
>JABDBT010000060.1:0-145 GCA_013288465.1 Bacteroidota bacterium
GGTGTGAGGCTTTATCATCATGATTATTTTGAAAAGGTTGGCATAAAAAATACCATAGGCACATATTTGACTGAAACCGTCTACTGCACTTTAGTTTTTAATTTGCCGGATAGCATAAATAGCGTAAAGCCAGAGCAAGCAGAAA
>JABDBT010000060.1:186-15441 GCA_013288465.1 Bacteroidota bacterium
CTGGGAATCAAGAATATCAAACAAAATCATGAATGGGAAATCACCGAAGAAAGAATAGGTAATTTAAAAATATGGTTCGTTCAAAGTGAACATTTTTTTTGGGCCAAACATTGTATTCGACCTTAAAAACAGAAAAGAGCTATTAAATGATATGGGAGTTTTGATAGCAATGCCACATAGGCACGCTGTTATAATATATCCAATTAAAACATTGGAAGTAGTAGATGCAATAAATAGTTTGATCCCCATTGTCGATGGCATGAATCAAGAAGGGCCGGGCTCATTAACAAATCAGCTATATTATTATAAAAACGAAATATTTCTTAATCTTCCATATAAATTATCAGATGGAAAAGTAGAATTTACACCTCCAGACGAATTCATTGAGGTACTAAACAATTTACAATAAATGCAACAAAAAACGCCCCACTCAAACCGAGCGGGGCGTTTCTAATATTCTAAAAGAGAAAATCTAATTATTCTCCTTTTTCAGCATTTTCTTCGTCAGCAGCAGGTGCTTCAGGAGCTGAATGTTCTTCTGCTTCGTGTTGTGAAGCAGGAGTTTCAATTTCTATTTCGTCAGCAGCTGTTTCGCCTAATGCTGCAGGAGCTTCAGTAACCACTGTTTCAGCAACCGGTGCAACTTCGATGGTTGCAGCAGGGGCAGCAGCTTTACCTTTACCGGCACCACCACGACGACGGGTTGATTTTTTAGCAACCTGTGCATCACCTGATGTATAAGTAGTGTTATAATCTACCAGTTCGATCATTGCCATTTCAGCGTTATCACCTAAACGGTTTTCCATTTTGATGATACGGGTATAACCACCCGGGCGGTTAGCAATTTTCTCAGCAATTTCGCGGAACAGGATAGTAACTGCGTCTTTGTCTTGCAGGTAGCTAAATACGGTACGACGAGAATGTGTAGTATCGTCCTTACCTTTAGTTAAAATAGGTTCTACATAAACGCGTAAAGCTTTTGCTTTAGCCAAAGTAGTAGTAATACGCTTGTGTAAGATAAGCGATGAAGCCATGTTACCTAACATCGCCTTACGGTGACTTGTGGTACGGCCTAAGTGGTTGTGTTTTTTACCGTGTCTCATTTTTGTTGTTGATTTTCACGTGCATACCGTTGGGGACATTTTCGCCAGCCCTCGGAATTATGCGGTCGCTTAGTGTTAGTGATTAGAGATTGGTGATTAGAGATTAGTTACTAACCATCAAACTCCATTTTGTTTATTAATAAAAATTAGTGATTAAACGGCAGAAACTAATCTCTGACCTCTAATCACTAATCTCTAAATTACTCCTCGTCTAACTTAAATTTAGACAGGTTCATACCAAAAGATAAGCCTTTTGATTTAACCAGGTCCTGAATTTCAGTTAATGATTTTTTACCAAAGTTCCTGAATTTTAACATATCAGCAACATCGTATGATACCAAATCGGCCAGGCTGCGGATATCAGCAGCTTTAAGGCAATTTAAGGCACGTACAGAAAGATCAAGATCCACTAATTCAGTTTTAAGGATTTTACGCATGTGTAAAATTTCTTCGTCAACTTCTTTAGTTTCCTCTTTAGCCTGTGCTTCCAGCATCATGTTCTCATCGCTGAACAACATAAAGTGCTGAATAAGGATCTTTGCAGCTTCCTTAAGCGCATCTTCAGGATGAATTGAACCATCAGTAGCAATATCCAATACTAATTTTTCATAGTCGGTTTTTTGCTCAACGCGATAGTTTTCAATAGTGTATTTTACGTTTTTGATAGGTGTGTAAATAGAATCAATAGCTACTACACCTACGTTAGCATCAGGATTTTTATTTTCTTCGCTTGCTACGTAACCACGGCCCTTGTTGATAGTAAACTCAATTTCAAGCGTTACAGATGAATCCATGTTGCAGATCACCAAATCGGGGTTCAATACTGTAAAGTTATTAGAGAATTTAGTGATATCACCTGCCTGAAACGCATCCTGGCCATTGATGATCACAAATACTTTCTCGCTATCGCCAGATTCACCTGTTTTTTTGAAACGTACTTGTTTCAGGTTCAATATAATATCTGTAACATCTTCAACAACCCCTTTAATGGTTGAAAACTCATGCAACACGCCTGAAAAACGGACTGAGGTAATTGCATAACCTTCTAAAGATGAAAGTAAGATACGACGCAGTGCATTACCAATGGTGATACCAAAACCTGGTTCTAACGGACGAAACTCAAACGTGCCTTCAAAATCAGTTGATTTCTGCATGATAACCTTGTCAGGTTTTTGAAATGCTAAAATTGCCATTTATATCCTTTTATTTATTGTTTACTTAATTGGACTTTAGATTTGAGACGTGAGATTTGAGATTTGAGATTAATTATCCCGCTTTCATATCTTATGTCCCATTACTACTTATAAAACTCAAATATGAGATACGGACTTTCGTCTCATATCTCATATCTAAAATCTCATATCTTATTTTGAGTATAACTCGACGATCAGATTTTCCTTTATGTTTTCAGGAATTTCGTCACGGTTTGGATAGTTAAGGAACTTACCTGTTAAGTTGGCAGCATCCCATTCTAACCAGCTGTATTTGTTTATTCTTCTGCCGGCAACTGAATGTGTTATAGCTTCCAGTGATTTAGATTTTTCGCGAACCGCGATAACATCACCTGCCCTTAATAAATAAGAAGCGATGTTTACTACTTCACCATTAACAGTAATATGTTTGTGGCCTACTAATTGACGGGCACCTGAACGTGTTGGCGCAATGCCTAAACGATAAACGGTGTTATCTAAACGGCCTTCTAAGAATTTTAATAAGTTTTCGCCGGTAATACCTTCTTTAGCAGAAGCACGGTGAAACAAGTTTTCGAACTGACGCTCTAATACACCATAAGTGTATTTAACTTTTTGTTTCTCCATTAACTGGGTTGAATACTCTGATTGCTTTCCTCTTCTTTTAGAAGCACCATGCATACCCGGCGGGTAATTTTTTCTTTCCAACGCTTTATCCGGACCGAAGATCGGCTCGCGGAACCTACGCGCAATTTTTGATTTTGGACCTGTATATCTAGCCATTTTTGTGTGTTTTTAAAGTATCATGCAGCCCTATGCTGTATGAATCTTAGCTTTAAAATCTGTTAATTAATTAAACTCTTCTTCTTTTTGAAGGACGGCAACCGTTGTGCGGAAGCGGTGTAATGTCCTTTATAGTAGTTACTTCAATACCTGTAGTTTGTAAAGTACGGATAGCTGATTCGCGACCAGAACCCGGGCCTTTTACAAATACTTCTACTTTACGCAAACCTAAGTCATAAGCAACTTTGGCGCAATCAGCAGCAGCTTGACCTGCAGCATAAGGAGTATTCTTTTTTGAACCTTTAAAACCCATTTTACCCGCAGACGACCATGATATAGCCTGGCCCTGTTTGTTGGTAAGGGTTAAAATGATATTGTTAAAAGTTGCATTGATATGTGCTTCGCCAACCGGCTCAACAATTACAATGCGTTTTTTGGTAACTTTTTTAGCTTTAGCCATTTTGTTTTTTAATTATTGAATTAATGAATTACTGGATTAACGAATAACCCGGACCCATTAACTATTTTTTATAATTTTTATATTCCTAATGACCATTGACAGGCAACTACTCACCTAATCTCAAATCACTAATCAACTATTCTTACTTAGTAACTTTTTTCTTGTTAGCAACAGTCTTACGTTTTCCTTTACGGGTACGTGAGTTGTTTTTGGTGCGTTGACCACGTAACGGCAACCCTTTACGGTGACGTGTACCACGGTAGCAACCAATATCCATTAAACGCTTAATGTTCAATTGCACTTCTGAACGAAGTGAACCTTCCACTTTTATCTGGTCGTTAATAATGTTACGAATTGCAGATAACTGGTCATCGCTCCATTCCTGTACTTTAGTATCAAAATCAATACCAGCTTCAGTTAAAATACGCTGAGCTGTTGAACGGCCTATACCGTAAATGTAGGTTAGGCCTATTTCGCCTCTTTTGTTTTTTGGTAAATCAATACCTGAAATCCTTGCCATATTTGTTATTTGTTTTAAGTAAGACCGAACGGCGGGCCACCGTTGTACGGATCTTTACAATTTCTTTAATTATCCCTGACGCTGTTTGAACTTAGGATTCTTTTTGTTTATCACATAAAGTTTCCCGTTACGGCGGATGATCTTACAATCAACACTGCGTTTTTTAATGGATGCTCTAACTTTCATCTCGCTTTATTATTTATATCTGTATGTTATTCTTCCTTTTGACAGATCATAAGGGCTCATTTCCAATTTTACTCTGTCGCCAGGTAATATTTTTATATAATGCATGCGCATTTTACCTGATATATGCGCAATAATCTCATGTCCATTTTCAAGTTCAACCCTGAACATAGCATTTGATAATGCTTCCTTAATTGTACCGTCTTGTTCAATTGAGGCTTGTTTAGCCATATTTTACTGATTATTACTTGATTATCCACCTTAAAAGCGGGATGCAAAATTAATAAAATATTTTTAACTTTTATTTTTTTCTTTTAAAACATTATCAACGTATGAAAATGTTGAAAGTATATCAACTTTTCCTTTTTTTACAGCAACCGTATGCTCATAATGTGCAGAAGGTTTACCATCAACCGTTGATACGGTCCATCCATCATCCCAAAACTTAACTCCTGCGCGCCCTGCATTTATCATCGGCTCGATGGCTATCACCATTCCTTCCTCTAATTTAATGCCCGATCCGCGTTTACCATAATTAGGCACTTCAGGTTTTTCATGTAATTGTTTGCCAACACCGTGGCCCACCAATTCTTTCACTACACCGAAACCGTTTTTTTCGGCGTGTTCCTGAACAGCATAACCTATATCGCCTATCCGCATCCCCACAACCGCTTTCTCAACGCCCAACACCAGGCACTCCTGGGTTACACGCATCAGCTTCTTAACTGTATCACTTACTTCGCCTATGGCAAAGGTATAAGCCGAGTCGCCGTAGTATTTATTCAGTACAACACCGCAATCAACAGATAGCAGGTCGCCATCCCTCAGCTCGTATTCGCAGGGGAATCCGTGTACTACCTTATCATTTACCGAAATACATAATGAGTAAGGAAAGCCGCTGTAGTTTAAAAAAGCAGGTACCCCGCCATTATCGCGGATATAGGTTTCAGCAAGTTTATTTAGTTCAATGGTTTTTACACCCGGGCCAACAACTTTAGCTATCTCCCCAAGTGTTTTACCAACAAGTAAAGAACTTTCTCTTATGAGTTCTATCTCTTCGACAGACTTATAATTGATCTTTGACATGCACTAATTAAATAACCGGCGAAGACGCTCCGGATGTAGTAGGTATGCTTGTGCGCCCGGTAAGTCTTCCCGTTTTCATTAACCCGTCATAATGACGCATTAACAGGTGGCTTTCTATTTGTTGCAGGGTATCTAAAACAACCCCTACCAGAATGATCAATGATGTGCCTCCAAAAAACCTGGAGAACAAACTGCTTACACCGGCCATACTTACCAAAGCAGGAATGATAGCCACTATAGCCAAACATATTGAGCCCGGTAGCGTGATCTTTGACATGATATCATCTAAATAAGATGAAGTTGCCTGTCCTGGTTTAACGCCCGGGATAAAGCCGCCATTCTTCTTCATATCATCAGCCATTTGATTTGGATTAAATGTAATAGCTGTATAGAAGTAAGTAAATACGATGATCAATAACGCAAATAAAATATTATGCAACCATGAGTTATAGTTGGATAACAATATTATAATATTATTTGAAGCCGCGCCCGGAATAAAGCTCGAAACCGTAGCAGGTATGAACATTAATGCCTGAGCAAATATAATTGGCATAACACCCGCCATAGTTACCTTTAAAGGGATATACTGACGCACGCCGCCATATTGTTTGTTACCTACAATACGTTTAGCATATTGCACAGCAACCTTGCGGGTACCTTGTATAATAAGCACTGTAAACATTACTACACCAATCAATGCAACAAGCTCCACAATGAAGGTTATTAACCCACCTGATCCGCCTATACGATTTGCAAACTCCGTTAAAAACGCACCCGGCAATTGTGCAATGATACCCACCATAATAATTAGTGATATACCATTACCAATACCTTTGTCCGTAATTTTTTCACCCAACCACATAATGAACAAAGTACCTGTAGTTAATACAAAGGTGTTCATGATGGTAAACGCCGGGTTAGATATCAGGAGCGCATCAGGTGATATTTGCGAATGCAAATAAGCAACAGCCTGTGGCGCTGCAATAGCTATGGTCAAATAACGTGTCCACTGGTTAATTTTGTTACGGCCGCTTTCTCCTTCTTTTTGCATTTTAGCAAAATAAGGAACAGCTATGCCCAGTAATTGCATCACAATGGAAGCAGATATGTAAGGCATTACACCCAAACCAAAAATAGAGTCGTTTGAAAACGCTCCACCGGCAAACATATTCAGCAACCCAACCAAACCTTCTTTCGCCTTTTGCGAATCTAAAGACGCGTGGTTAACACCCGGTAGGATAACATAACAGCCTACACGATATATTAAAAGAAATAAGAGTGTGTTTATAATACGCACTCTTAGGTCTTCGATTTTCCAGATATTGGATATTGTGGTGAAAAATTTCTTCATTGAAACTTACAACTTAACTATGGTACCACCTGCTGCTTCTATCGCTTTTTGAGCGGTAGCAGTAAATGCATGAGCTTTAACTTCTAACTTGGCTTTTAATTCGCCACGGCCTAATATTTTAACCAGGTCGTTTCTTGATACCAAACCGTGTTCTTTTAATGTAGCAAAGTCAATTGATGACACTGAATATTTTTCAGTTAGTTCCTGAAGAACATCTAAATTAACACCAACGTACTCAACACGGTTAGGGTTTTTAAAACCAACCTTGGGCACACGGCGTTGTAATGGCATCTGGCCACCTTCAAAACCTACCTTGGTTGATGTACCTGAACGTGAACCGGCACCTTTATGGCCACGGGTTGACGTACCGCCACGGCCCGAACCTGTACCACGGCCTATTCTTTTTCTATTTTTAGTAGAACCTTTTGCAGGTTTAAGATTACTTAAATTCATGATATTAAATATTTTCTACTGCTACCAGGTGATTAACTTTTCTTACCATACCAATGATAGCCGCAGTAGCTTCAACTTCCACACTGTGGTTGATCTTTCTTAAGCCCAGGGCTTCAACTGTTCTTTTTTGGCGCTCACTTCTATCGATCACGCTTTTAATCTGAGTTATTTTGATTTTTGCCATGACTGATTATCCGTTAAATACTTTTCCTAAACTAATACCGCGCTGTTGTGCTACTGTATGTGCATCACGTAATTGTGATAATGCAGATACGGTTGCTTTAACCACGTTGTGCGGGTTTGATGAACCTTTTGACTTAGCCAATACGTTGTGTATGCCTGCCGACTCTAATACTGCACGCATCGCACCACCTGCTATAACACCGGTACCGTTTGCTGCTGGTTTAATAAATACAAAGCCGCCGCTAAATTTACCGATCTGCTCGTGAGGAACAGTACCGTTAATAATTGGCACTTTTACCAGGTTCTTTTTGGCATCATCAATACCTTTAGCAATAGCTTCAGTAACCTCTTTAGCTTTACCTAAACCGTAACCTACAACACCGTTCTCATCGCCCACTACCACAATGGCACTGAAGCTGAAAGTACGGCCGCCTTTAGTTACTTTGGCAACACGCTGTATGCTTACCAAGCGGTCTTTTAATTCGATCTCGCTTGTTTTTACTCTTTTTATGTTGATTGTTGACATTTCTCTGTTCGATTAAAAGTTTAAACCACCTTCACGTGCACCTTCAGCCAATGACTTAACACGGCCATGATACAAATATCCGTTCCTGTCAAAAACTACATCTTTAATACCTGCTGCAATGGCTTTTTCAGCTACCAGTTTGCCTACGGCTACTGATTGATCTGACTTTGTACCATTTGGCGCAACAAAATCTTTTGATAAAGATGAAGCTGATACGATAGTTTTTCCGGACACATCGTCAATGATCTGCGCATAAATACCTTTATTGCTCCTGTAAACTGACAAGCGCGGGCGTGCGGTTGAACCTGTAAGGCGCTTCCTGATACCCATTTTAATCCTGTCTCTTCTTGATAATTTCGCTCTAGCTGCCATGACGATTATTTTTTAGATGCTGATTTACCTGCTTTTCTTCTCAATACTTCGCCAACAAACTTGATACCTTTACCTTTATAAGGCTCCGGTGCACGTAACGAGCGTATTTTTGCCGCTACCTGACCGATCAATTGCTTGTCGTTTGATTCCAGGATGATGGTTGGGTTTTTACCCTTCTCAGCAGTGGTTGTAACTTTAATTTCTTTTGGTAACTCAAACACATAGTGGTGAGAGTATCCCAACACCAGGTCTAAAGTATTACCTGCATTGGTTGCACGGTAACCCACACCCACTAATTCCTGCTCAACTTTATATCCGGTGGTTACTCCTGTTACCATATTGTTTAAAAGCGCACGGTATAAACCATGTAATGCTTTATGACGTTTTTGTTCTGAAGGGCGTTTAACAACTAAGTTGCCATCTTCCTGCGCAACAATGATATCGCTATCAACTTGTTGTTGCAATTCACCTTTAGGGCCTTTTACTGTTACTAAGTTTTCGTTAGATACGGTAATGGTTACGCCTGCGGGTATTGCTATTGGTGCTTTTCCTACTCTTGACATTGCTAATTCCTCCTATTAATAAACGTAGCATAAAACCTCACCGCCCACATTTTGCTGACGTGCTTCTTTATCGGTCATTACACCTTTTGAAGTTGACATGATGGCGATACCTAAACCGTTTAATACACGCGGCAGGTTATCCATGCCGGCATATTTTCTTAAACCTGGTCTGCTTATGCGCGCAATATTGCGTATAGCAGGGATCTTAGTGATAGGATGGTACTTTAAAGCAACCTTGATAGTTCCTTGCGGACCATTTTCCTCAAACTTGTAGTTAGCAATGTAACCTTTGTCGAAAAGCACTTTCGTGATTTCCTTTTTCAGATTTGATGCCGGGATCTCCACAATCCTGTGATTGGCTTTGATGGCATTTCTTACGCGGGTAAGATAATCTGCTATTGGATCTGTATTCATTATTTATTTGTTGTGATGGTGGTTTCCTTACGACCTTCCATCGGTTAATATTCTTCTTATTTCGGATTTCGAATGTTCGATTTCGGATTTATATCCTATCGTTCACCTAATATCCAGTTGCAATTCAAATTCCGAAATTGAAATTCCGAAATTCGAAATTACCAGCTCGCTTTCTTTACTCCCGGTATTTTACCTGCCAATGCCATATCGCGGAATGTTACGCGCGATATACCAAACTGGCGCATATAACCACGGGGGCGGCCTGTTAATTTACAACGGTTGTGCAATTTAACTGCTGATGAAGCTTTTGGTAAAGCATCTAAAGCAACATAATCACCGGCTGCTTTAAGGGCAGCTCTTTTTTCAGCATATTTTGCTACTAACTTAGCACGTTTTACTTCGCGCGCTTTTACACCTTCTTTAGCCATTGTTAGTTGGGGTTTGATTTTTAAATGGTAAACCAAATTGTTTCAGTAACTCCAATGCTTCAACATCGTTGTTTGCTGAGGTTACAAAGGTAATATCCATACCCTGAATTTTGTTAATTTTATCGATATTGATCTCAGGGAATATAATTTGCTCAGTTATACCTAAAGTATAATTGCCGCGTCCGTCAAAACCTTTATCATTGATGCCTTTAAAATCACGGATACGTGGTAAAGCAACAGCAATTAAGCGGTCTAAAAACTCATACATTGTGTTGTCACGCAAAGTAACACGTACGCCTATCGGCATATTTTTACGCAATTTAAAGTTTGAGATATCTTTCTTAGATTTTGAAGCTACTGCCTGCTGACCGGTAATAGTGGTCAACTCGGAAATAGTTGTTTCAATCAGTTTCTTATCAGTGGTAGCACCGCCAACACCCTGGTTGATCGCAATTTTCTCCAGTTTAGGAACCTGCATTACGCTTTTGTACTGAAATTTATCTTTCAGCGCGGTGCGGATCTCCTCTTTATATTTTGATTTTAATCTTGGTACGTAAGTCATTACTTAATTTCCTCCCCTGATTTTTTTGCTACCCTAACCAGTTTACCGGCACTATTCTTTTTTCTGCCAACACGGGTTGCTGCTCCTGTTTTAGGGTCAACCAGCATCAGGTTTGAAATATGTATAGCAGCTTCTTGTTTTACAATGCCTCCGTTTGGATTAGCGGCATTAGGTTTAGTATGTTTTGACACCATATTGGCACCTTCAACAATAGCCCTGTTTTTAGCTAATATAACTTCAACTATTTTACCCTGCGTACCTTTCGAGTCGCCGGCCATAACTTTTACCAAATCACCTTTACGGATCTTCAATTTGGCAATTGGTTGTTCTTTTTTCTTTTCCATGTTACAATACCTCCGGTGCTAATGATACAATTTTCATAAATTGTTTTTCACGCAATTCTCTTGCAACAGGGCCAAATATACGTGTGCCTCTCGGCTCATCCTGGTTGTTTAACAAAACAGCCGCGTTATCGTCAAAGCGGATGTATGAACCATCTTTTCTGCGGATTTCTTTTTTAGTCCTAACCACAACGGCTTTTGATACTGTTCCTTTTTTAATGTTACCTGATGGTATTGCACTTTTTACAGTTACTACTATCTTGTCACCTATTGAGGCGTATCTTTTACCGGTACCGCCTAACACACGGATCACTAAAACTTCTTTAGCGCCGCTGTTGTCAGCTACATTTAATCTTGATTCCTGTTGTACCATCTTATTTAGCCCTTTCTATAATTTGAACTAATCTCCAGTTTTTGCTTTTGCTCAACGGACGGGTTTCCATAATTAATACAGTGTCGCCAATACCACAGGTATTAGTTTCGTCATGAGCCATAAATTTGGTAGTTTTCTTCACGAATTTACCATAGATCGGGTGTTTCACTTTCCGCTCTACAGCTACAACAATAGATTTCTCCATCTTATTGCTAACTACCAGGCCGGTACGTGTTTTTCTTAAATTTCTTTCCATTTTTCTCGACGCGTAAAAATTATTTGTTATCAGAAACTGACGCCGCTTTACGCTTTGTTAATTCAGTATTTAAACGAGCGATGTCCTTACGTACTTTTGTAATACGTGTTGGATTTTCAATGGCCGAAACCGCGTGTGCAAATTTCAGCTTAGTAAGAGTAGCCCTTTCCTCGCCGATCCTTGCGGTCAACTCATCTGTTGCCAGCTCTAAAATTTCTGAGTTCTTCATTTTATTATTTGTTATTAGTTGTAATGAGTTGTAGAGGTTATAAACGTTGTAGTAGTTGTAGTTAATATAACCCTTACAACTTTTACAACTCACTGTAACAACTTCAACTCTTTTCTATTTATGCTTCCACGTAATCGTTACGTACTATAAATCTTGTTTGCACAGGTAACTTCTGGGCTGCAAGGCGTAAAGCCTCTTTAGCAACATCCAGTGGTACACCTTCCGCTTCAAAAATGATCCTGCCCGGGCGAACAACCGCCACCCAATACTCCGGAGCACCTTTACCTTTACCCATACGTACTTCTGCTGGTTTTTTAGTTACCGGCTTGTCAGGGAAAATCCTGATCCAAACCTGTCCCTCACGTTTCATAAAACGTGTTACAGCAATACGTGCAGCCTCGATCTGGCGGCTGGTTATCCAGGCCGGCTCGAGTGATTTTATACCGAAAGATCCAAATGATAATTCAGCGCCACGACTGGCGTTGCCTTTCATTTTGCCTTTTTGCATCTTTCTGAACTTCGTTCTTTTTGGCTGTAGCATTTTATTAAGGTTTGAGATTTGAGATTTGAGATTTGAGATATTAGTTAATATCCTTGTCCTTCATCTTTAATCCTATTATTTACTCTATATTTTACAAACTCTTCGGATGATTGACCAGATATGTTCTCACATCTCAAATCTCACATCTGTTATCTATTAATTATCTTGATCCACCCGGACGACTTCCGCCACCACGATTAGGGCCTCCGCCTTGTCCACCTGGGCGAGCACCACCACCGCGGTTACCACCTTGTCCACCACCCGGGCCGCCTCTGCGGTCACCGCCTGGTTTACGGTCGCCTCTGCGTTCACCGCCACGTTCGCCACCTCTTTCATTACCACGACCGCCGAAGCCTGCCGCGCTTTCAGGGCGCCCGCCTTTACCGCTTGCGCTGCTTGTACCACCAATGTTTGGCGATAGGTCGCGTTTTCCGTAAACTTCGCCTTTGCAGATCCATACTTTAACACCTATTTTACCATAAGTAGTTAAAGCCTCGGCTAATGCATAATCAATGTCTGCACGGAAAGTGTGCAATGGGATTCTTCCTTCTTTATATTGTTCGCTACGTGCCATTTCAGCGCCACCTAAACGGCCTGATGTCATAACCTTTATTCCTTCAGCACCCATTCTCATGGTTGAAGCAATAGTCGTTTTCATGGCACGACGGAATGAAATACGTGCTTCTAATTGTTTCGCTATACCTTCAGCAACTAATTGTGCATCAAGCTCGGGGCGTTTAATTTCAAATATGTTGATCTGAACTTCTTTCTTAGTAAGTTTTTTCAACTCTTCTTTGATCTTATCAACCTCCGCGCCGCCTTTACCTATTACAATACCCGGACGGGCAGTGTGGATAGTTACAGTGATGCGTTTCAAAGTACGCTCGATAACTATTTTAGATACGCCACCTTTATTGATACGCGCTGATAAATATTTACGGATCTTTTCGTCTTCAACTAATTTGTCGGCATAGTGATTGCCACCGAACCAATTAGAATCCCAACCTCTGATGATTCCTAATCTGTTACCTATTGGATGTGCTTTCTGTCCCATTTCAAATTAATTGTTAACGTTTTTACTGTCCACGATAAGCGTTACGTGGTTTGAGCGTTTGCGGATACGGTATCCTCTTCCTTGCGGAGCAGGGCGTAATCTTTTTTGCATTTTACCACCGCCAACTGAAACCTCTTTAACAAACAGGCCGCTATCTTCAACACGTTTGTCTTCGTTTTTTGCTTCCCAGTTTTTAATGGCTGACAGCAATAACTTCTCTACACGTATGGCAGCTTCTTTATTGGTGTATTTTAATATGTATAACGCTTTCTCAACGTTAACACCACGGATCAGGTCAACCACCAAACGCATTTTGCGCGGTGAAGTTGGGCAGTTCTGTAACTTCGCAACTGAAGATCCGCCTTTTTGAGCTTTTTCTTCTTCTTTGCGCTGTTTTATAAGTACAGACTTTTTAATTTTAGTTGTTGCTTCCATGCCTTATTTTTTCTTTTCTGCGTGTCCGCGGAATGTACGGGTTGGTGCAAATTCTCCCAACTTGTGACCAACCATGTTTTCTGTTACGTACACAGGGATAAATTTGTTACCGTTGTGTACTGCGAATGTATGACCAACGAAATCCGGAGAGATCATGGAACGACGTGACCATGTTTTTACAACCGATTTTTTATTAGCGTCATTTAACACCATAACCTTTCTGTCAAGGTTATGATCGATGTAAGGTCCTTTTCTAATTGAGCGAGCCATTATTTTTTCCTTCTTTCAATGATATAACGATCCGATGATTTCTTTTTGTCACGGGTTTTGTAGCCTTTAGCTAATAAACCTTTCCGTGAACGTGGATGGCCACCTGAGGCCCTTCCCTCACCACCACCCATAGGGTGATCTACCGGGTTCATGGCTACACCACGAACTCTTGGGCGACGGCCTAACCAGCGTTTGCGGCCGGCTTTACCTAACACCGCGTTTGCTTTTTCGCCATTTGAAACGGTACCGATAGTAGCTAAACAAGTAGCTAATATCATACGTGTTTCGCCCGAAGGCAATTTGATGATAGCATACTTACCATCGCGAGCTGAAAGCTGCGCGTAAGTACCTGCCGAACGTGCAATGATGCCGCCCTGGCCAGGGTTCAATTCAATATTATGAATGATTGAACCCAATGGTATAGTTTTTAATGGTAAGGTATTACCAACTTCAGGAGGTGCTGTCTCACCTGATAAAATAGTTTGACCAACTGTCAATCCTTCAGGAGCGATCATATACCTTTTTTCGCCGTCAACAAAGTGAAGCAGAGCTATACGAGCCGACCGGTTAGGATCATACTCAATAGTTGCAACTTTTGCAGGGATATCAAACTTATTACGTTTGAAATCTATTAACCTGTAAGCTTGTTTATGACCACCACCCATGTAGCGCATAGTCATTTTACCGCTGTTGTTACGCCCACCCGATCTTGTGTTGGCTGATACAACCAATGACTTTTCAGGAACGTTTGTTGTTATATCTGAATTAGATACATCAACTCTGAAGCGGGTACCCGGCGTAACCGGTTTAAATCTTTTTACTGCCATCTCTATATTATATACCGCTATAAAAATCTATTGTTTCACCATCTTTCAACGTAACGATCGCTTTTTTATACGCTGCAGCACGACCCGATACCGGTCCGGCTTTTGTATTGCGACTTTTCAGTTTTCCGACGTACCTCATGGTATTTACAGCCTGAATATTTACACCATACATGGTTTCAATGGCTGATTTAATTTGAATTTTGTTAGCCCTGGGGTCAACTATAAAAGCATAACGGTTAAGCTTCTCAGTTAATTGAGTTACTTTTTCAGTAAGCAGGGGTTTCTTTAAAATTTCCATATTACTTAGCGAATGCTTCCTCCAAAAGTTTAACAGCACCTGTAGTTAATAACAACTTGCCCGCGTTTAACACATCATAAGTGTTTAACTGGTCGGCTGTGATAACCTTGGTCCTTTTCAGGTTTCTGCTTGATAAATACACATTGTTATTTGCTGCAGGCAGTACTAATAATGTTTTCACATCACTAACACTTAAATCAGCAACTAACTGTATGTATGATTTAGTTTTGATAGCATCAAAGCTAAAATCTTCCAAAACAATGATATTGCTATCCTGCGCTTTGTATGATAAGGCTGATTTACGTGCCAGTGATTTAAGTTTCTTGTTTAACTTGAAACTATAATCGCGTGGCTGCGGACCGAATACACGGCCACCACCATTAAACAATGGTGATTTTACGCTACCTGCACGGGCACCGCCTGTACCTTTTTGTTTATATAATTTGCGGGTTGA
>JABDBT010000061.1 GCA_013288465.1 Bacteroidota bacterium
AACAAAACAGTGCCCTTATCAAACAAAGCGAATGATTTAAGCAGTTTTTCGCTGAGGGCCGAATCAAGAGTTAGGTTACGGGTAACATGGTTTTGAATGGTTTTAACCGTTGTTTTAAAGGTTTCCTGGAACTCATCATGTGTAAAACCCGACAGCGAAATAAAATCTAAAGCGGCTGTAGCATCTAACCCTTTTTTTGAGCGGGTTAATAAACTAATATCATCATTATAAAACGGCCTATAGGCCACCTCAAAATCAGAAACCATACTTATAGTTTCATCGGCTTTATAAACAACGTAAGTTTGCTTTTTATCTTTTTTTGAGGATGGTTTATTTGTGCCACCGGTGGTTTTAGCTTCCATATTTTTACCTTACAACACAAATGTAGAAAATTTTCTTGAAATAAAAGAAAAAATTCTACATTTTGTTTCTGTTTATAAACATAACAATATTGCGGGATATTAGGTGTCATAGGCAACCCGTTAAAGGCTCTGCAGGCAAGCCTTTACGAACATGGTTCGACAAGCTTTATAACACACAACTTTCAACCAAATCATCCTTAAAACAAAAAACCCGTTGCATAGCAACGGGCCTCTTTAAATATGCTGTGTGTGTTACTTAGTAACGTACATTACTTCTTTAACCGCTTTGATCACTCTTTCGGGATTTGGCAGGTACTCCTGTATCAATGTTGGCGCATAAGGCAATGGCACATCGCCACCCATAATGCGCAGGATAGGCGCGTCTAAATAATCAAACGCGTCCTTTTGTACTTTGAATGCTACCTCTGTAGCTATTGAGCCTAATGGCCAGCTTTCTTCAACCAGCACCAAACGGTTTGTTTTTTTAACCGATTCAATAACGCAAGGGTAATCAATAGGGCGTACGGTACGCAGGTCAATTACTTCGGCGTGGATGCCTTCTTTTTCCAGCTCAGCAGCAGCGGCTATAACCACTTTCATTATCTTACCGAAACCAACTAAGGTTACATCTGTACCTTCTTTAACTACTTTGGCTTTACCTATTTCAATATAATAGGTTTCTTCAGGAACTTCACCTTTATCGCCATACATCAATTCCGACTCCATAAATATAACCGGGTCAGGGTCAATAATTGCCGATTTTAATAAGCCCTTGGCATCTGCGGGGTTTGATGGCACTACCACCTTTAAGCCGGGGCAGTTGGCATACCAGTTTTCAAAACACTGGCTGTGCTGCGAGCTTAGCATACCCGCGTTACCGGTTGGCCCGCGAAATACAATTGGAACTGAGAACTGGCCGCCGCTCATTGACATGATTTTGGCCGCGCCATTTATAACCTGGTCAATAGCAACCAGCGAAAAGTTAAATGTCATAAACTCGATGATAGGCTTTAATCCGTTCATGGCCGAGCCAATACCGATACCGGCAAAACCCAACTCAGAAATGGGGGTATCAATAACCCTTTTGGCGCCAAACTCGTCAAGCATGCCCTGGCTTACTTTATAGGCGCCGTTATATTCGGCAACCTCTTCGCCCATTAGGTATATGGTTTCATCCTTACGCATTTCTTCCACCATGGCTTCGCGAAGTGCTTCTCTGAATTGTATTTCTCTCATCGTATTTTAAAAATGATGCTTGTGCAGGCGCAAATATAATCACTAATGTGTTAAAAGCAATTACAGGGGCTTAACACGTAAAGTTTTTACAATATAAAGGATGTGTTTTGTTATCTTGTATTCCAATAACTACCTATTAATACATAGAACCATGAAACGTATAATCCTTTTATTGTTAATTAGTTCGAATATAGCCTTGGCTCAAACGTCAAGGCTATACAATGACAACGGGAAACTACTTGTCGATAGTTCCTATCGCATAGACCGTTTTTCATTTAGTAATATTCAAACTATCGAGAAAATATTACTCCCTAAAATGTACAATGAAATAAGGTATTCTGCTGTTGCTATGGAAAATGAATTTGAAGGGACGGTTATCGTGCAATTATCAATATCAGCTAAAGCGCAAAATTATAATGTAAAAATAATTAAATCCGATTCAGAAGATCTTAACAAAGTCGTACTATCCTTTTTTAATTCTTTGGGTGACTATGCTAAAGCTCAAATTGCGCCGAACAAAGGAACAATAACCGTTTATTTGCCTGTAAAATTTGAGCTTTTTAAGGATGAATATAACAAGTTGTTAAATAAGAACCATACTGTAACTATACAGGGACATCCATCTGCGCCTGTAATTCATATTGTTCAATAATCCTTCTTGCTGTTTTTTCGCTTGTTGGCATAGATACCGACGTTTGGTACTTGCCGAAAAAGAAATGTTTTATCGGCTATTTAACCTTATATATCTCGCCGGTTATGGCTTGCTTGGTGAAATTTGCTGAGGTGAGCTGCGTATAAGAATCTTTACTTGTTTTTACAATTTGCATGGTTAAAACCGCGTTGGCGGGTACGCCGGGATGATCGGTGGCGCTTTTTAAAGGGATTAACTTAAACGTGCAATCATTTACCCATTTAACCGCAAACTCAATGGGCGTTTTTGAATTATCAAAATATTGCGATTGTTTAGATGCCGTGCGTACAATAAGTGTCTATTTACCCATATAGGTCATTTTAAATGTGCCGGTATGGAACAGCCTACAGATTAAAGGCGTAGCGTGCGATTCTTCTAATTTTGAAATAACCTGCTTTTTTGACTGTGCTTGTGCTGCTGCTGAGATAACTAATAGCAACGCTATAAAAATAAAGAGGCCTTTCTTCATGGATTTTCAACCGGGTTTAATGGTAATTCATTCATTTAGATTTGACAACTTTTTAAAAGTTGTCAAATCTCTTTCACTATGTATTTTTTTCGCAATAGCCGGTATCCCTATTTTGGCACATTTGCTTTCTTTAAAACTTACAACTGCCACCTCCAAACTGCCACTAACCTACTTTTTCCTTTCCCCTTTTAACTTAGATGCCAGCACAATAGCTTTATAAGCATTTACAATACCGCCTGTTTTCGACAGGCTGGCGAAATCAACTTTCTCGGTTTTGCTGCCCGGTTTAAGTACCATGGTACCGGTTAATGGTGTTGCCGAAGCAAGTATCACCTGTTTCAACTGGCGTGCGCTCAACTCGGGATAATACTCCAGTATCCACGCGGCAATACCCGCAACTATTGGTGATGAAAAGCTGGTGCCGTCTTCGGTATTAAATTCGGCATCCATATCAATAGAAGTAACTTTTACGCCCGGTGCAAACAGGTCCACATTGTTTTTACCATAGTTGGTAAAGGTTGCGGCCAGGTTTTCGTCTAACAAAGCTGCAGAAGCACCTACGCATATCACATTATCCGCGTCGGTTGATGAGCCGTCTAAAAAAGTATCATTCGGGAACTGTGGCTTAATATCAACATCCTGGTTGTCATTGCCCGATGCCTGCACCAGCAATACATCTTTTTCGGCGGCGTATTTAAAGGCCGCGTCAACCCATTCTTTATGCGGCGACAGCTTTTTACCGAAACTCATATTTACCACCTTGGCGCCATGGTCAACCGCGAAGCGGATAGCGTTAGCGATGTCTTTATCATATTCGTCGCCATTGGGCACGGCTTTGATGGCCATAATGCGCACATTATCCGCAACGCCATTGATGCCATAGCCATTATCGCGCTTAGCGCCAATTAAGCCAGCCACGCCTGTACCATGCGAAGCATCGGCATATTTTAGTGTATTATTGCCATAAGGTTTGCCGTCCTGTACATCGGGGTTATCGCCAACAATGTTTTTGCGCGCGGTAAGGTCGGGGTTAATATCATTGTTGATCTTTGCTATATACTCGCCCAGGTCTTTTATTATTTTGCCGTTATCGTTAGTCGCGCCTTCTTCCTGGAATACCGAGTTCCATATTGTTTTGCTTTGGTTAAGCGTATCATTAGTGGTAGCGGTAATTTTGTTGAGGTCGGGCATTTTAAAAGTTGCGTCGGCATTTAAATTTAGCGCCCTTTTCAGGTAGCCGCTGGTGGTCATCAGCACGTTCATAAACTGCTGCATTTGCGGCAGTTCGGTGCCCGATTTGCCTATAGTTTCGTCATACGTAGCCTTAACCGTTAACCAGTAAGCAAACTCCCTTTCGTTACCTGCCGTAGCTGTACTAACACCCGCATATTTAACCTTCAGCCGGTTATATTCCCTTACCTCTTCGGTGGTTTCGGTAAAATCACACTTTCCGCCTTTTCCGCCTAAAAAATTCCATCCATGTACGTCGTCCACATAACCATCATGGTCATCGTCAATGCCGTTGCCGGGAATTTCTTTGGGGTTTACCCATAAAACACCCTGCAAATCTTTTTGCGCGGTATCAATGCCGCTATCAATTGTAGCTATAACTACCGTTTTGCTTTTTTTACCCTTTACAAACTGGTAGGCGTTGTTTAAGCTTATACCATAATAACCATCGGTTTTCAAATCCATGGTATGCCAGTTTTTTGGCGGATCGGGCGGCGCGGTTGGTAGGGTTTGTGCCGATAGGTTAAAACTTAAAAGTAATGCCCCGAATATAGACGATACAGGGATAATTTTACGGTAGATGTTCATGTAGTATTAATTTGCTGTAAGATATTATAAATTAAATTTTATTCCCTGCGCAAGGGGTAATTTTGTTGAATAATTAATGGTATTGGTTTGCCTGCGCATATAAACCTTCCAGGCATCCGAGCCCGATTCGCGGCCGCCACCGGTTTCTTTTTCGCCGCCAAATGCCCCGCCAATCTCTGCACCCGATGTGCCGATGTTTACATTGGCAATGCCACAATCAGACCCGGCATAAGATAAAAATTGTTCTGCTTCGCGTAAATTATTGGTCATAATAGCCGATGATAAGCCCTGCGGCACACTGTTTTGCAAGGTTATAGCTTCCTCAACGTTTTTATATTTAATTAGGTATAAAATGGGTGCAAAAGTTTCGTGCTGCACTATTTTAAAATGATTTTCAACTTCGGCAATACAAGGTTTTACATAGCAGCCCGATGCATAGTCAGCGCCGTCCAGCTTTCCGCCGTCCACCACAAAATTGCCGCCTTCAGCCTTGCACTTCGCAATTGAATCTAAGTATAACTTTACCGCGTCGGTATCAATTAAGGGGCCCATGTGGTTGTTTTCGTCCAGCGGGTTACCAATGCGTATTTGTTTATAGGCGTTTACCAGCTTTTGTTTAAACTGCTCATAAACACTTTCGTGGATGATGAGCCTACGGGTGCTGGTACAGCGTTGCCCGGCAGTGCCAACCGCGCCAAATACTGCGCCTATAAGCGCCATATCCAGATCGGCATTTTGGGTGATAATAATGGCGTTGTTGCCGCCAAGCTCCAGCAGGCTCCTGCCTAAACGTGCGCCAACGGCCGCGCTAACGGCCTTGCCCATTCGGGTTGAACCTGTTGCCGATATCAATGGCAGTCGGGTATCATTAGCCATTAATTCGCCAATGGCACGGTCGCCCATTATGAGGCAGGATACACCTTCGTCAATGCCGTGCTTTTTAAAAACAGCCTGTGCTATATGCTGGCAGGCAATAGCGGTTAATGGTGTTTTTTCGGATGGTTTCCAGATACAAACATCGCCGCATATCCAGGCCAGCATGGCATTCCAGCTCCAAACGGCCACCGGGAAGTTAAATGCCGAAATAATGCCCACAATGCCCAGCGGGTGGTATTGCTCATACATGCGGTGTTCCGGCCTTTCCGAGTGCATGGTGAGGCCATAAAGCTGCCGGCTTTGCCCCACGGCAAAGTCGGCTATGTCTATCATTTCCTGCACCTCGCCAAATCCTTCCTGCAGGCTTTTTCCCATTTCGTAGGATACCAGCGCGCCCAGGTCTTCTTTATTTTTTCGCAGGGCCTCGCCAATTTCGCGTACAATTTCACCACGCCGCGGGGCCGGAACGGTGCGCCAGTTGATAAAAGCTTTGGCGGCCTGCTCAACCACTTTGTTATAATCATCGGCAGTGGCCGTTTTTACTGCTGCTATCTTTTTCCCGTCAACCGGCGAAACAATGGTAGAAAGCATAGCATTTGGGCTGCTTCCCCATACATTGCCGGTACTAAATGCCTCATTAATGTCGTTTATATGTAAACGCTTCAATATTTCGCCGATATCAATTGTCATAATTGTACTTTTGTCAAAGGTAAAATCTTTAAGGCAATTATTTATTAACTCATCCATTGCCCTCAAATCGCTTTGTATTTATAATCAGGTACTTGTAGTTGGGGTTGTTAAAAATGTTTGTATGTTGAAAACTTAATTGATCGGCAGATGCTTATTACTTGTAATTTAAACACCAATTAAGGTTTAAAAAACAACAATTATTGCCTATATTGTATATTTAAGCTAAAGTGTTCTGCAAACAATATTGAATGGAAGAAGAATTTGAATTTGGTTTTACCGAAGATCCAAAGTTTTCGGTAGAGCGGTACGAGGAGATGATCAGAAATCACGACCAGTACTTTTTTGATGCCCAGGCGTTTGAGAACATTATCGATTATTACATCGAAAAGAACGATCCCGCCAAGGCATTGCAGGTTGCAGAGTATGCCCTAAACCAACACCCTTTTGCCGCTATATTTTTAATAAAGCAGGCACAGCTTTTAGTGGTTACCAATCACGTAAGCGAGGCTTTTGCGGCATTAGAGAAGGCGGCCACGCTGGAAGCGTCAGACTCGGATATTTACCTTATCCGCGGTAACCTGTACGAAAGCCTGGAACGTTATGATGAGGCGCTTGAAAATTATCAGAAAGCACTTGGCCTGGCCGAAGAAACGGATGAGATATTATTGCATATTGCCTACGTGTATCAAAACATGGGCGATTATGATACCGCCATCAGCTACCTGAAGCTATGCCTTAAACAAAACATGGAAAACCAGGACGCTTTATATGAGCTGGCCTTCTGTTACGATGTAATGGATAACCAGCAGGAAAGCGTGCAGTTTTACCAGCAATATATTGATAACGAACCTTACAGTTATGCCGCATGGTATAACCTGGGCAATGCGTTTACCAAACTAAGCTTGTTTGAAAAAGCTATTGACGCCTATGACTATGCTATCTTAATAAAAGACAGTTTTGCATCGGCTTATTTTAACAAAGGCAACGCGCTGGTTAATTTAGAGAAATATGCCGAAGCCATAGAGGTTTACCGCCATACCTTTGAGTACGAGCAACCCAATGCCGACACTTATTGCGCCATTGGCGAATGTTATGAAAAGCTGGAGCAAATGGACGATGCCCGCGCTTTTTATAAAAAATCGGTTAAGATGGACCCTAAACTGGCTGATGCCTGGTTTGGTATTGGGGTAACGCTTGATTTTGAGGAGCGCTATTTTGAGGCCTTGCATTTTTATAAAAAAGCGTTAGACCTTGATATTGCCAATGCCGATTACTGGTTTGCCATTGCCGATGCCGAATATAAACTGGGCCACATGCCCGAAGCTGAAAGCGCTTACGAAAAGGTGGTTGAGCTAAACCCTATTGATGTTGATGCGTGGCTGGATTATTCGTCAATACTATATGAGCAGGAAAGGTTGATTGATGCAATAGAGGTAATTTCGCAAGCGATAAAGAACAACCCGGATGCGGCGGAGTTATATTACCGGCAGGTGGCCTATTTATTTGCCAAAGGCGAATTTAACGAAGCATTAAGCTTCCTTGAAATAGCGTTGAACTCCGACCCGGAAAAACATTATATCTTGTTTGATTATTTACCGCAATTACAAAAAAATAAGGTAATATTGGATATTATTAATCGTTATACGAAATAGTTGATTTTAGTTGTAGAGGTTGAAAATGTTGTAATGGTTGTAAAAGTTTTATAGTTACAACATTTTCAACCTCTACAACCGTTACAACGTTTCTAACCAACACCGCCCTTAATACAATCAATATATGTTGAACCAAAGCCCTTTTTCGGGGTTTTGGTTTTTTTATTTATAACCTATTTGATCAGCATGCATAGCAACTATATGCGCTGATTCTTCTTCCAAATTTCCACCGCGGCCGTATTGCACTAATTTGTTATTGAAAAAGTACAGCCAAAATCCCGATTGCCTTAAATGGTTATTTGTAGCAGGTGTGGCAGTGGCGGGTGGCGCTACAGCCGGAGTGTATTCTACAACCTCCAGCGTGCCGGCAGGGTATTGTTTTACAACAATAATATTGTCGGGTTTTTGCATGAGGACTTTATAAGCGGTTTCTTTATCCATGCCAATTACAAGCTTAGTGGTATCCATACCCCTGAATGCCGCGCATGAAACTAAAAACAAAGCACAACCTATTAGTAGCGCTACTGATGATCTGGTTAGGTTTTTCATAGTAAAAATGATTAATTATATAGTTGTATTGACCGCCTAAACTATTAAAAGTTTAGTTAAAAAAACGAGTTTTTCTTAATTGCAAGATTATCAGGCTGATTATTAGCGGCATTATTTTTTTAGAATAATTTATCTAAATTTACGCCGTTAGAACTTTTAGTTATAGGCTATAACGAAATCTGCTTTTTATGAATTATACGATCAATAATCTCCCCGAACGAACAGAAAAACCCCGCAGCAGCGGCATGACAATGGTGATGGACAAGGGCCTTAGCCTGCGCCAGGTGGAGGACTTTATTGAAGTTTCGGGCTCCTATACCGATATTGTAAAACTGGGATGGGCCACCTCGTTTGTAACACCAAACCTGGATGAAAAACTAAAATTGTACAGTGCCGCCGGCATACCGGTATATTTTGGCGGTACTTTGTTTGAAGCGATGCTGGTACGCGGTCAGTTTGATGATTATTGCCGCCTGCTTGATAAATACAAACTGCAATATGCCGAAGTATCAGATGGGTCGATAGACATAGCGCACGAAGAAAAATGCGAATACATCCGTAAGCTCACCAAACAGGTAACGGTGATATCCGAGGTTGGGTCAAAAGACGTACAAAAGATATTTGCGCCTTATAAATGGATAAAACTGATGCAGAGCGAAATTGAAGCCGGCGCATGGAAAGTAATTGCCGAGGCCCGCGAAAGTGGCAACGTTGGCATCTACCGCGACTCGGGAGAGGTGCGCCAGGGACTGATTGACGAGATACTCACCCAGATACCTGCCGAAACTATCATTTTTGAAGCCCCTCAAAAAGCCCAGCAAGTTTGGTTTATCAAACTTATAGGCGCCAATGTAAATATGGGCAATATTGCCCCCATAGATGTTATCCCGCTGGAAACGCTGCGGTTGGGTATTAGGAGCGATACGTTTGATCATTTTTTATAGTCTGAACCACGATTCGTAGGATTAGTGGGATTTTCATGATGCCTGTCAAATTTTTTATCAAGGCAATCTTTTAATCCTACGAATCAAGGTTCAGACAACTAAACGATTTTTCTCTTAAATTTATCCCTATGAAAAGATCCTTATTGCTGTTCCCGTTATTGTTTTTATTTGTTGGCTTATCCGGTTTTGATACCGTCCATAAACGCCAGATCATACCTTCAAACTTAGAGATCGGTACGGCTTTAAAGCAGGCGCTTGAACAGGGCACCTCAAAAAGCGCGGCACAACTTTCGGCGGTTGATGGTTTTTTTGGCAATGCCGCTGTTAAAATAATGTTTCCGCCGCAGGCGCAAAAAGCCGAAAATACCCTGCGCAAATTGGGCATGAACCAACTATGCGATAATGTTATCTTATCCTTAAACCGCGCAGCCGAAGACGCGGCTAAACAGGCCGGCCCTATATTTATCAATGCCATTAAACAAATGACCCTGCAGGACGTGACCAATATTTTATTAGGCAGCCAGGACGCGGCGACGCAATATTTTAAACGGACCACCACTGCCGATCTTTCGGCAAAATTCAGGCCGGTTATACAGGTTAGCCTGGATAAAGTTGGCGCCACAAAATACTATGCTGATGCGGCAAAGGCTTATAATAAAGTGCCGTTTGTAAGTAAAATAAACCCAGATATTGTAGAATACGCTACCCAAAAGGCCATTGATGGTTTATTTATCCAAATTGCTTTGGAAGAATTAAATATTCGCCAAAACATAGGCGCGCGACCAACACCACTATTGCAAAAGGTGTTTTCATTTGCCGATAAGAACAAGAAGTTTTAAATGTAAAGAAGCCGGTTACTATTAATGAAAATCAATAGTAACATTGGTTTCGCTGGCCTGCTTGTTGGCATTGCCTGCCCAGGTAGGGCCATTTTTCACCAGTTCGATAGCTTTTTTATCGGCAACGGTATTGAGGGTGCTTTTAATTTTAAAATTACTGAGGCTGCCGTCATTGCCAACGGTGAAGGATAGTTTTACCGTTCCGGGTTTCCCGTTTGGGACAATAGCCTCTATGCTCAAATATTTTTCAAAGTTATCCCAGCCCGCTTTAGGGTGTGCTTCGTTTTCATGGATATTACTACCCGCCGGTTTTTTTGGCGATGTCATATCCATTACCAGCATTTCGTTTAAAGGGGTTGGCCCCTCGTCGAGCGTTGCACCGGTTTGCGCTTTATCGGTCTTTATTAATGCGGCGGTATCAGTTGTGCTTGAAGTAGTTTGAGTTGTAACGGAGGCCTTAATTTTATGCGCTGGTTTTTGCTTTTTCTCCGCAGTAACAAATACGTTTTTTTCGGCTGAATGTTTTGGGCTATCAATTACAGTTGGGGTATGCGCTACCGGCGACGCAGCGGGAGTCGTATTATAAACGTGTGCTATAGTTTGTTTTGACTGCACCGGCTGGTTACCCGAGATAAGGAACCCGCCAATAAATAATATGGTGAGCGCCGAAGCCGTTATAGCCAACATTTTCCACGGAAAAACGGTACTGTTCATTTGCCGGAGCTGATTACCTGGTTTATAAAAATATAATTGGACTACAAAATTAACTTTTTTTGTTTATTTATAAAACAGTTAATTTTTTAGGCCGGTAGTTGTCTGAACCATGATTTTTAGGATTAGACGGATTGGTTCGATAGGCATCATCAAGAAAATCTGCCTAATCCTAAAAATCATGGTTCAGACAACCTAAAGCCCCCTTTTCCTAACATACCCAACTTTTCGTTCTTTGCTTCTCTCCTTAGCGTTAACGCCTTCGGCGCCGTAATGCCTTGCCATTTTGGCTATGCGTTCTTCCATGGTTTCGGTGGTTAGTTTTTCGCGGCCCAGGCTGTCAACCATAATAGGGAAGGCAAATGGTGTTGGGCGTTCGATGGTTTTGAGAATAATGCTTTGCTTTTCTATCCGTTGCAAGGCTGCGCGCAACCTGAACTCTTCTAACTGGAACGCCAGCGCTTCGTTATAAGCCTGCCGCACCAACAGGTTATCGGGTTCATACTCGCTAAAGACCTCGAATAGTAATGACGATGAAGCCTGCAAATGCTTGTTTTTAACCGGCTGACCGGGATAGCCCGTGAATACCAATCCGCCAATGTGGGCAATGTCCCTGAACCGTCGCCGGGCCATTTCATTGGCATTAAGGCTATGTTGAATATCATCCAACAGGTTATCGATGGAAAAAAAACCGGCGTCTTCTAAAACACGCTCAATAGGGATATCTTCATCGGTTAAAAACTCAAAACCATAGTCATTCATCGCTATGGAGAAACTGGCGGTTTTTACTTTTGATATGCGATAGGCCAGCAATGATGCCATACCTTCATGCACTAACCGCCCCTCAAAAGGATAAAATATCAAATGATGCCCTTCGGTGGATTTAAACGACTCGATCAAAAACTCATGGCTTTGCGGCAAATGTGAAAGTCGCGCTTGCAGCTCAAACAACGGCTTTAAAGCTATAACTTCTTCGTCCTTTTCAATGCCATGCGCTACCTCATCCAGTTTATCCCTAAAAACGGCGGCAAGCTGCGATGATAGCGGCATACGCCCGCCCGACCAGCTTGGGATGATGCCTTTAGTAGCTTTTGACTTTTTAACATAAGCGCTCATTTCTTTTACCCGTACAAACTCCAGGCTCCGCCCCGCAAACCAGAATACATTGCCCGGCCTTAATTTGGATATAAATGATTCTTCAATAGTGCCCAGGCTGCCGCCGCTTAACCATTTTACACGGATACTCAGGTCGCTGGTAATGGTGCCAATACTTAGGCGGTGGCGCATAGCTACCCGGCGGTTGTTTACTTTATATAAGCCATCCGCTAATTCCACCTTTAAAAACTCATCGTATTGTGCCAGCGTTTTGCCGCCATTGGTAATAAAGTCAAGCAGCTCGTTAAATTCCCGGCGGGTAAGGTCGGCAAAGGCGTAGGTGGTTTTTACTTCGTTAAACAGTTCATCGGCCCTAAAACCTTCGGATACCGCGAGGGTAACCATAAATTGTATCAGCACATCCATGGTAAGCAGCATAGGGTCGCGGCTTTCAAAAATGCCGCGTTTTATCGCTTCTTTAAGGGCAGCGCCTTCCAATAATTCTAACGAATGGGTAGGCACAAACCAGGCTTTTGATATCGCGCCGGGGTGATGCCCGCTGCGGCCAGCCCGCTGCATAAAACGCGCTACACCTTTGGGGCTGCCCACCTGTATAACCGTATCTACAGGGCGAAAATCAACACCCAGGTCAAGGCTTGAAGTGCATACCACCACCTTTAAAGCTTCGGCATGAAGGGCCTGCTCAACCCAGGTACGCAGCTCATTATCCAACGAACCATGGTGCATGGCCATAACGCCCGCGTATTCGGGGTAGTTATCTAAAATAGCATGGTACCATATTTCTGATTGCGAACGGGTATTGGTAAATATCAGCGTAGTTTTGCTTTTGGCTACAATCTTCATCACCTCGGGCAATAGCTTTAAGCCAATATGCCCCGACCATGAATAATTCTCCACATTTTCGGGGATAATGGATTTAATGAGCAGTTTCTTTTCAAAATTAGCCCGCACCATTTTTGTTTGTTCTGTAGGAAAATCGTTGCCTAATAACACTTCTGCCGCTTGTTCTAAATTGCCTATAGTTGCGCTGATACCCCAGATTTTGAGTTTGCAGTAGGCTGTTTGCAGTTTGCTTTCATTTGGCGTTTTAAATTGACTATTACCATGCGCTGCCAACTGCAAACCGCCCACTGCAAACTGCCCACTGCAAACTGTTTTCAGCCGCGAAAGGCCAAGCTCCACCTGTACGCCTCTTTTCGTTCCCAATAACTCATGCCATTCGTCAATTACTACCACCTGCAGGCTTTTAAATATAGTGGGATATTCTTTTTGTGCCAGCATCAGGTGTAAGCTTTCGGGGGTGGTAAGCAGTACTTCGGGCAGTTTTTTCTTTAGCGCGGCTTTTTCGGCAGCGGGGGTATCGCCGGTGCGGGTGGCTATTTTCCAGGGGATCTCCAGGTCATCGCAAACTTCCTGCATGGCCTTTTTAATGTCGTTGGTTAATGCGCGCAGGGGTGTTATCCACAGCATTTGCAGCCCGTTGTTTTGTTTGGTCTTATAATCGGGATGCTTGTTGATAAAATCAGCCAAAAAAGGCAAAAACAAAGCAAATGTTTTACCGCTGCCGGTGGGGGCGTTTAATAATCCCGAAAAACCGGCAAGGTAGGCCTCTTCCATTTCTTGCTGAAAAGGAAACTGCTGCCAGTTTTTTTGCCGGTACCATTCGCGGATGATTTGCTGCCCTTTGGTGATCATGCCGATAATATACAATGTAAATTACAAATCACAATTCATAATTTTGTATAACCATATTTCGTTAGTAATTTTAGAACATGATACTGATACAGGAAATATTAGAATTGAGTGTTGAAGAGCGTATTTCAATGATCGGAAAAATATGGGATAGCATAGATCATAATGATATTCAGATTTCTGACGCGCACAAGCAAGAACTGGATGCAAGATTGATCCGTTATGAAAAAGGCGAAACTACTTTTTTTAGCTGGGAGGATATCAAAAAAGAATTAAATAACGCCCGGTAACAATGTACCGGTTATTAATATCTGATGAGTCGAGATTAGATATATTGGATGCCTTTTCCTGGTATGAAAGCCAACTCATCGGACTTGGGGTTGACTTTGAGCTTTGTATAGAAGCAGGACTTAATCAAATACAGAAGAACCCCTTAATATATCAAAAACGATATAAAAACTTACACATCCATTTTATTGAAAGATTTCCCTATGGTATCCATTACCAGTTTGAAGATGATACGATAAGGGTGTTTGGCGTTTTTCACATGAGCAGGAATCCAAGACGTTGGACAAAAAGATTAAAACCAAAGAAGTAATCTATACCAACCCCTACCTATTCGGATTAGGCGCGTTCTTCCTGTCCATATAATATGCCAGATCATGTGCCGGTTTTCCTAACGCATCCGGTATAGGGAGTTTCGAAAATGTTTGGTAATAAGTTAAACAAGCACCTTTCCATATTTCGGCATCTTCTTCCTGTACGGCAAGCGCATGTTTTTCTTCTTTAAAACGTTCGGGGTCAACTTTTGATTCCATCGAGTCCCAAACTTTTTGCATGGCTTTAACTGAGGCTATCCCTTTATTATAATGTTCGATGATCTCGATCCACAGGGTTTTACCTGATTTCATTTTATAAGTCCACGGCACATGGTGAAACCATAAAAGGTATTCTTCGGGTGTGGTTTTCAGGTGTTCAAACTCTTCCCGTACCGGCGAAAAATATTGAGCCACCGCGTCGCTTCCATTCGAACTGCGTTCAAACCCAATACCAACCGAATCTGCTTTATTAAAATAAACCGATGTTTGATCGGCCCGGCCGCCGGTAACCCACGGGCCCGGCCCATAGTGATGATTGCGGGCCATCTGGTGGTGCAGGCCCAGCGGGGTCATATAATTAACCGCCGCTTCCCGCGATGTCAGCATGATCTCCTTTATCGGCTCAACAAAACCCTTGTCGTTATTAAAGGTCATCCGTATCCAGTCGTCAGCAATAGCGGCTGATGTTAACTCCGGCTTCCATGCCAAACGGCCATAAGCATACCAGTTGGCCTGCGCAAAAGTATTGCCGCACCAGTTGGTATCATCACCAATGTTTGACACCCCTGCCATACCCGATAGTGAGTGATGTTCCAGCCTCCCCTCAACAATTTTTGCTACTGTTGAACCTTTACCCTGGCTATAAGTATCCGAGTCGAGGCATTCTTTCCACATGGGTGCCAAATAAACCAGGTTAGTTGCCCACCCCAAATACTCTTTAGTAACCTGGAACTCCATCATTTCGGTTGTTTTTGGCATAGCGCCAAATAATGGGCTAAACGGC
>JABDBT010000062.1 GCA_013288465.1 Bacteroidota bacterium
AACTTTAAACAATTTAAAGTTACTTTTTTGCCAAACGGTTCAAAAACCGCTTAAATTGTTGTTTTTAGGCGGTTTTTAGTAAATTTGTATAAACCAATTTACACTATGTATAACCTTACTGTTGCTCCCGAAAACGTACAAACATCATTAAAGAAACACATTTTAGCCGATGGCTTCGACCTTACTTTTGATATGGAAAAAAGCAAAGGTGTGCATATCTATGATGCCAAAAACAAGCGTACACTGCTTGATTTTTTTACTTGTTTCGCATCAGTACCATTGGGTTATAATCATCCTAAAATGGTAAACGATGAAGGGTTTAAAAAAAGCCTGATGCTTGCTGCTTTAACCAACCCATCAAACTCTGATATATATACCACACAATACGCCCAATTTGTTGATACGTTTGACAGGGTGGGCATACCGGCTTATTTGCCCCATGCTTTCTTTATATCGGGCGGTTCGTTAGCTATTGAGAATGCTCTTAAAGTTGCCATGGACTGGAAAGTGCAAAAAAACTTTGCTAAAGGCCATATTGCCGAGAAAGGGTTTAAAGTTTTGCATTTTGAACATGCTTTTCATGGCCGATCGGGCTATACCTTAAGTTTAACCAATACACTGCCGGTTAAAACAAAATGGTTTGCCAAATTTGACTGGCCGCGGGTGTCTTTACCCCAGATAAATTTCCCGCAAAATGCAGGTAATCATGCCGACCTGGTAATGAGAGAAGAAATATCAATAGCGCAGATAAAAAAAGCCTTTGCCGAAAACCAAGATGATATATGCGCCATCATTATTGAGCCCATACAATCAGAAGGCGGCGATAATCATGTGCGTAAAGAATTTATGGAGCAATTACGCATACTGGCTGATGAAAATGAAGCGTTGCTGATATATGACGAAATACAAACCGGCGTGGGGCTAACCGGCAAGTTTTGGTGCCATGAGCATTTTGGCGAAAACGCCCGGCCAGATATTATTGCCTTTGGTAAAAAAATGCAGGTATGCGGCATACTGGCAGGCAAAAAGGTTGATGAGATTGAAGATAATGTGTTTAAGATATCATCGCGCATTAACTCAACATGGGGCGGTAGTTTGGTTGATATGGTGCGCTCGTCAAAAATAATGGAGATAATTGAGGAGGATGGGTTATGCAATAAAGCCGCGCAAACGGGCGAATACCTGCAAAAAAGCTTACTCAAAATTGCCGAAAAACACCCGATTATAACCAATGTGCGCGGTAAAGGGTTATTAACTGCCTTTGATTTTCCCGACAAAAAAATCCGCGATAAATTTATTAATGCCGGGTTGGCACATAATGTGATGTTCCTGGGCTGCGGCGATCATACCATTCGCTTTAGGCCGGCACTTATTATTGAAAAAAATCATATTGACGAAGGCCTAAATATTCTTGAAAAAATATCTGCTAAATTATAATTTGTAATAATATTGCTACAACTACCTGTTTTGGGTATTAAATAACACTTTTCATAGCTGTTAAATATATGATAATCGTAAGTTTGCCGTTACTCCCTTGATCAATTAGTATAACTATTTTTCTACTTACGATAATATGCCAATATTATCATTGTTATATATTGATTTTTTGCCGAATGATAGCTTACCAACAGCCATGAACAAACAAATTGAGAAATTAAAAAAACAACTTATTGAATTTTCGGAGGTTGTTAATTCATTTAAATCCGAAGCCGTTCAAGTTAAAATTATTGACAAATTGTTTGATGCTATGGTCGAATCTGAAAGAGGAGATACCGATAGCAATGAACCATTTACCAAAAAAGGCCGCAAGCAACGGTCTGATTATGATACGGATAACTATCCGTTTTCGCCCAATCGTAAAAAACCTGGTGCAACCAAAGTATTAAACCAGCTTTTATCAACTGATTTTTTTGATTCGCCGCAATCCATATCCTCTATTGCTGATTTTTGTAAAGATAACTTTGACTCTGATTTTAAAACTTCCGAATTATCAGGCATATTGTTAAAACTGGCTAAAGAGCACAAACTTAAACGGGAAAGGAACAACGATAATAACCGCTTTGAATACGCGCGGGCGTAAGGGGCAGTCAAAAGTTTTGAGTCGGGAGTCTTGAGTCAGTTTCCTGGTGACTAAAGCAGGTTAAACAAATTATCTACGCCCAAAATGCGTCGCGAGGTAAACCCTTCGGCATATTTTACATTAATAACTTTTCCAAACTCGCGGGCGCGGGCTTCAATTACCTGTATAAACTCGGGCGATGAGATATACGTTTGCGGTTCGTTTCGCCAGTTGGGGTTATGAAATTGCGAACCAAACGCATTTATGCTCTCTATCTTTTTATCCCAGTGAGCAGTAACATCAATTAAAATATCAGGTTTTATATATTCGTCCTGTATAAAATGAAGCAACAATCCCGGCCGCCAGGCTTCCTGCAATTCATCATTAAAGCTGGTTTCAATTTTTCTAAGCCCTGATAAAAATGTGGCGGTTTCTACCAGGTCATTTGCCCGCCCATGATCGGGGTGGCGGTCATAGTAAGCATTAGTTATTACAATATCAGGCTGGTGCTTGCGTATGGCTGCGATAACTTTTAGCTGGTATTCTTTTGTGTTTTCAAAAAACCCATCGGGCAGGCCAAGGTTTTCGCGCACGGCCAATCCTAATATTTTTGCAGATGCTGCCGCCTCGCTGCTACGTATCTCGGCCGTGCCGCGTGTGCCCAGTTCGCCACGGGTCAGATCAACAACACCCACCTTTTTACCAAGCGCAACGTGCTTTAAAATAGTGCCCGCGCAACCCAATTCGGCATCATCAGGGTGAACAGACAGGACTAATATATCTAACTTCAGCATGGTGGTTATTAAATAACGGGTAATAAACGCGCTATCTTCTTCCTTATTTTTGAAGAAGTTGGTTTGGTAAACGGGTAAAAGAAATCGGTAATTATACCTGAGTGGTTTATTAAAAATTTATGAAAGTTCCACCTCGGCACTGAGCTAAGCACACCATTTTCCTTCTTGCTGGCAAAAAACTGGTACAACGGGTCGGCATACGGCCCCCGTACCCTTATCTTTTCAAAAATGGGGAAATTGGCGCCGTAACTTTCGCAAAACTGGCCTATAGCCTCGCCTTCCAATGGTTCCTGCCCGCCAAAATCATTTGACGGAAATGCCAATATTTCAAATGGCTTGCCTGCAAATTCGTTCTTTAACGCCACTAAATCTTTAAGCTGGGGGGTAAAGCTACACTGAGAAGCCGTATTAACTATTAAAAGTACTTTATCTTTATATGCAGATAAGCTTACTTACTCACCGTTTAACTTTTGAACATTAAACCGGTAGATGCTATTTTCGCTCATTATTAGTATTTATAGGAATCGTAGCCAGCCTGCTGAAGTATTTGTTCAATGTCACGCTGTTCGTCCCTGTCGTATGTTTCTTTTAAATTGTGCCCAAATATGCGGGCTGCAGATTGTAGCAAAAAAGCGCTAAACCCACCCTTTAACTCTTTAACCACATCATAGCTGGTGTTGTTTGTTTCGCGGTCAATTAACTTGATCAAAACTTCGCCCTGGCTAATTGTCAGATTTTCAACTTCCTTTTTAAACACGTCTTTTATTTGTGTTTCGCAGGCTGCGATCAATTCTTTTTGTTTCTTCTTGTCGCCGGTTAATGCCAGGTCGCGCTGTAATTGCCTGTACCTCGAACCTGCAAAATGCGCATAGGGTATTACTTTATAAACATTATACCTTAACCGGTTGTAGGCATCCTTATCGGCCTGGCTCTTAAATATACGGGTATCAACTATCTTTACCTCCTCGGTAATTATCCACGGTATCATCTGTCCGTCAACATTTGTGGCATATACCCTAATGGTATCATTTTTGCCTTGTTGAGGGAAAACAGGTTGCGTTTGGGCTTTAAGCGTACCCACCATGCAACAATACAGTGCTATAAAACCAATAAATTTCATAATTTTACTTAATACAAAAATAATGCAATTTTTTGTGGTATTTTACAATAACTCGCAATTAATATGTTTATTGCAAGTTTATGATATATGCGCTTAGTGCTTAAAGATGAAAGAATTAGTAATTGATATTGAAGCGGAAAAGAATGAGATACTAAAAAGATACCGGGCTTTGCTACGTGCAAGTAAATCAACTTTGCAAAAAGGTGATAAGCGCATGATACGCAAGGCATTTGATATGGCCCTTGAAAGCCATAAAGATATGCGCCGTAAATCGGGCGAGCCTTATATTTACCACCCTATTGCCGTAGCACAAATTGCTGCGGAAGAAATTGGCCTGGGCACCACCTCCATTGTATGCGCCCTGCTGCATGACGTGGTAGAGGATACGGATGTAACACTGGATGATATTGAGCGCGAGTTTGGTAAAAAGGTAGCCAAAATTATTGACGGCTTAACCAAAATATCGGGTGTATTTGATACCAACAGCTCGTTACAGGCCGAGAATTTCAGGAAAATGCTGCTTACCCTGGCTGATGATGTACGGGTTATACTCATCAAACTGGCCGACAGGCTGCACAACATGCGCACCATGGAGTTTATGCCGCGCGATAAGCAGCTTAAACTTTCGTCAGAAACCGTTTACCTGTACGCGCCGCTGGCACACAGGCTGGGGCTTTATGCTATAAAATCTGAACTGGAAGACCTTTCTATGAAATACATGGAGAAGGAAACCTACCAGTTTATAAAAAATAAGCTCAACGAGAAAAAGGCCGAACGTGAAAAATTTATCCGGGATTTTATTGAGCCGGTAAAAAAAGTACTGGAAAGCCAGGATCTGGTTTCTGATATTTTTGGCAGGCCAAAATCAATACATTCCATCTGGAATAAAATGAAGAAAAAGGCTATACCTTTTGAAGAGGTGTATGATCTTTTTGCGATAAGAATAATATTAGACAGTACGCCCGAAAGTGAAAAGGCAGATTGCTGGAAAGCCTATTCGATAGTTACCGACCTGTACCGGCCAAATCCCGACCGACTGCGCGATTGGATATCATCGCCAAAGGCAAACGGTTACGAATCATTACATACTACCGTAATGGGGCCGCGCGGGCAGTGGGTTGAGGTACAAATACGTACCACGCGCATGAACGAGATAGCCGAAAAAGGTTTTGCCGCGCATTGGAAATATAAAGAATCATCGTCAGACAGCGGGCTGGACCAATGGGTTCAAAAGGTACGCGATATGCTCAAAAATCCCGATTCGAACGCGCTGGAGTTCCTGGATGATTTTAAGATGAACTTGTTTTCTGACGAGATATTTATCTTCACCCCTAAAGGCGCGCTTATTCAGTTGCCGCTAAATGCAACCGCGCTCGATTTTGCTTTTGAGATACACAGCGATGTAGGCGCAAGTTGTATTGGCGCAAAGGTTAATCATAAGCTGGTTCCGCTAAGTTATAAATTGCAAAACGGCGACCAGGTAGAGGTAATTACATCAAGCAAGCAAACCCCAAAGGAAGATTGGCTAAACTTTGTGGTTACTGCCAAAGCTAAGGCCAAGATCAAATCATCCCTAAAAGAAGAAAAACGCAAGATAGCCGAAGATGGCAAGGAAATACTGGAACGTAAGTTAAAATCATTAAAAATCACCTACAATACCGAGAATATACAGAAGCTAAGCTATTTCTTTAAGCTGGTTTCAACCCAGGACCTGTTTTATAATGTTGCCAAAGGCCTCATTGATATGAAGGACCTGAAGGACTACCAGGCATCAGAAAAGGTAATTGAAAACAAACCGCAGGATAAAATAGATGCCGAGCAGGTACAAAGCCTGGTGCGCAACATAAAGGCAAAAGACACCGATATGCTGCTTATTGGCGAGGACATGCAAAAAATTGATTATAAGCTATCAAATTGCTGTAACCCTATCCCCGGCGATGATGTGTTTGGCTTTGTTACCGTTAGCGATGGTATAAAGATACACCGTACCAATTGCCCCAATGCTACCAAACTAATGTCGAACTACGGCTACCGTATTGTTAAAGCCCGCTGGACCAATCAGCAGGAACTTGCATTTTTAACCGGGCTGCGTATCACCGGCATTGATGATGTGGGCTTAATTAATAAGTTAACTACGGTCATCTCTCATGATTTTAAGGTGAATATGCGGTCAATTACTGTTGACAGTGATAACGGCATATTTGAAGGCTCCATCATGGTATATGTAAATGATACCGAACATTTGGACAACCTGATAAAGCGGTTAAAAACAGTTAATGGCGTTACCGGGGTTACCCGTTTTGATACTGAGATTGAAAAGGCGTCTTAGGGTGAGTGGTTGATTAAGTTTATTGAGTTGATTAGGCTAAGTATATAGTGGGCTGTTGTAAACTTGTAACTAATTTGACAAATAACTACCCACCGAATCAGCCATTCACTCAATCAACCACTTAACTTAATCAACTAAAATTAATAACTTTGACCATATAATACATAAAACATGCCCGTACAGGATACCATAGAATTGGTTAAAAAGATTTTCGAAGCCTATCTTGAAAATAAAAACCTACGCAAAACCCCCGAGCGCTTTGCTATTCTCGAAGAAATATATTCAAGAAGCGACCATTTTGATGTGGAATCATTATACATCCACATGAAAAATAAAAAGTACCGGGTTAGCCGCGCCACGGTTTATAATACACTGGAGCTTTTAGTATCATGCGACCTGGTTACCAAGCACCAGTTTGGCAAAAACATGGCCCAGTTTGAAAAATCATACGGCTACAAGCAGCACGACCATATTATTTGTATTGACTGCGGCAAAGTGGTTGAATTTTGCGATCCGCGCATACAGCAGATACAAAGTATGATGGGACAATTGCTAAAATTCGAGATCAAACACCACTCATTAAACCTTTATGGTAATTGTGAAAAACTAAGAGCAGGTTTTTGCGATAGAAAAGTATAAACTAATGGATAAACCGGTTTTAAGCAAGCAGGCATTTTGGGACGTTGATATGGATAAGATCGACTATGAGAAGGGGATGCTCAATATATGCGAACGGGTTATGTACAAAGGAAGTATCGATGATTTTAAAGAGCTCAGAAGATATTATGGCGATGAGAGAATCCGCGAGGAAATAGTAAATACAAAATACTTCGGCCCCAAAGAAGTTAATTTTTGCTGTTTTATTTTCAACCTACAACTCAACGATTTCAAACACTATAAAGACGGTGCGTTTAGGGCCTACCCTGAATTTAAAGACTGCCCCGAAGATTTGGTATATAATGATTTTGCTTAGATAAAGTCCAAAAGAACGTTTTAAATTTATGATATTTGCCGAAATATAAAAGTTCTGTAATCAGATCAGAAAACTATTCTAATTCAAAAATAAAATTAATGGCTGTTGACGTTTTATTAGGCCTCCAATGGGGCGACGAAGGTAAAGGAAAAATTGTTGATGTACTAAGCGCGGGTTACGACCTGATCGCACGTTTCCAGGGTGGGCCCAATGCCGGTCATACCTTAGAGTTTGATGGTAAAAAGTTTGTATTGAACACCATTCCTTCGGGCATATTTTTTGAAAACACGCTTAACCTGATCGGTAACGGTGTGGTAATTGACCCTATTACTCTAAAAAAGGAAATAGATAAATTGAAAGCTGCCGGGCACGACCTGTTGGCCAAAAAGAATTTGGTGATAGCCAAAAAAGCGCACCTGATATTACCTACGCACCAATTGCTTGATGCCGCATCTGAAAAAAAGATGGGCGAAGGCAAAATTGGGTCAACTTTAAAAGGCATTGGCCCTACCTACATGGATAAAACCGGGCGCAATGGTTTGCGTATTGGCGATATTACCCTGCCTGATTTTAAAGAACGCTATCAAAAATTAACTGATAAGCATACCTCTATGCTGCAAGCGCTTTATGGCGAAGTAGCTGATTTTTCTGAACGCGAACAAGCATTTTTTGAAGCTATTGAACTGATAAAACAATTTGTTTTGGTTGATTCGGAACATTTGGTTAATGATTATATTAAACAAGGCAAAAAAGTTTTAGCCGAAGGCGCGCAAGGCACCATGCTTGATATTGATTTTGGCTCGTATCCTTTTGTAACTTCATCCAATACCACGTCAGCGGGTGCCTGTACAGGCTTAGGCATTGCCCCGAGTAAAATAGGCGACGTAATAGGCATTTTTAAAGCCTACTGCACACGCGTTGGCAGCGGCCCCTTCCCTACCGAACTGGATAATGAATTAGGCGAAGAACTGCGCCAGATTGGCCACGAGTTTGGCGCTACTACCGGAAGGCCGCGCCGTACCGGTTGGATAGACTTGCCTGCGTTAAAATATGCGATTATGTTAAACGGTGTTACCCAACTGGTAATGACCAAGGCTGACGTACTAAGCGGTTTTGAAAAGATATATGCCTGCACCCACTACAATTACCTGGGCGAAACCATTGATTATATGCCTTATGATATATGTTCGGTTGATGCCAAACCTGTTTTAAAGGAAATTGACGGATGGAAGGAAGACATCACCGGCATAACCGAATTAAATGAAATACCTGCCCGGTTACAGTCGTACATTAAGTTTTTAGAAAAAGAATTAGGCGTACCGGTAAAATATCTTTCTGTAGGGCCTGACAGGGTGCAGACACTGGTATTATATTAATTTTTTGTCTGAACCATGATTTATAGGATTTAAGGATTTTCCTGATGTTCGTCCAAATGATCATGGTAATCTGTAAATCCTATAAATCATGGTTCAGACAATTAGCCGCTTTTTGCGATGATTAAATCCCCAATTAATCTCCAAACCTTCAAGCAAAAAGCCCTGCAATGGGCTGCTGCTTTTGACGCGGTATGTTACCTGGATAGCAACGGATTTAAAGACAACTATAGTAAATTTGATACCTTAATAGCTGTTGGCCCAAAAGATGAAATTACTTCCAACGCCGGGGACGCCTTTGATGAATTAGCCGCTTTTCGTAAAAAGCATCCCGGTTACGTAACCGGCTTTTTTGGTTACGATCTAAAAAACGAAGTTGAGCATCTTTCATCATCCAATGCCGATCATTTAAATTTTCCTGACCTTTATTTTTTTGCGCCACAATATATCATTATCATCAATGGCAATGAAGTTGAAATAATAGCCGATGATGCGGAATCTATTTTCAATACCATTGAGCAGCAGGTTATTGTTATTACCGATGAGCTAAATAATGTAAAGCTGCAAACCCGTTTTACTAAGGCCGAGTACCTGGACACGGCTGAAAAAATTAAAGCCCATATAGCCCGCGGCGATATTTATGTAACCAACTTTTGCCAGGAGTTTTTTGCAAACGATGCAGTGATTGACCCGGTTGCAGTATTTTTACAGCTAAATCAAATTTCGCCCAATCCGTTTGCCGCCTTTTTTAAATGGAAGGATAATTATGTTTTATGCGCCTCGCCCGAACGCTTTTTGGCAAAACGAGACACTCAATTAATATCGCAGCCCATAAAAGGGACAGCTAAAAGAGGCAATAACGAAACCGAGGACGAAGCGATAAAGCAAGAGCTAAGGAACCATACCAAAGAACTGCAGGAAAACGTAATGATAGTTGACCTGGTGCGCAATGACCTTACTCACTCGGCAAAGCCCGGTACAGTGAAAACCGAGGAACTTTTTGCCATACATAGCTTTAAGCAGGTACATCAAATGACATCAACCGTAGTGTGCCAACTTAGGGATGACGTTCCCCCTGTAGAAGCTATCAAAAACACCTTCCCGATGGGCAGTATGACGGGTGCACCTAAAATAAGCGCTATGCAGCTAATGGAACAATATGAGCGCAGCAAACGGGGTGTTTATTCGGGTGCTATAGGTTACTTTAGCCCCGACGATGATTTTGATTTTAATGTGGTAATAAGGAGCTTACTATACAATGCCACGGAAAGGTATCTTTCTTTTCATGCGGGCAGCGCCATTACCTTTCATGCCGACCCCGAAAAAGAATACGAGGAATGCCTGCTTAAAGCAAAGGCGGTTATGGAAGTTTTGGGGCAATCAGAATCTTCTGCCCCATTCTCACATTAATAGCTGAACCATCAGCAAAGAAAGCAGAATACGGTGTGGCTTGCAAATAAGGCACAAATTCCTGCCCATACAATTCGGCAATATCCGCTTTAAAAACATAATCCTTAACCGCCCCTACCTGCCATGTAATATGTTCCACCTGGTACTCCATAGTTTTTAATTTGCTTAATGCATTATAGCCCCAATAATGCTCAAAAATAAATTCCTCGGCACTATCAGGTTGTATAGGCACTAAATTATTGTTTACTGTTACGCCAAGTTTATTCCATTGGCCTTTTAATTTCCACTCATATAAAAATTCAGAATGATCATTAGCTATGGGCGTTACAGAATGTCGCATAGGCAGGGTACGATAAGGTTCCTTATACAAAGTATTAGCAAGGATAGTTATTATTGGTTTTGGTACAATTTCGCTAATGAATACTGCACCGCGTTTCCATGCTTTACCGTCAAAATATTTTACGTAAAAACGAAGATTAACTTCTTCGAAATTGATATGCCATGGCCATTTAATACCCAATACGCTGGTGTCATAAAACATAAAGCCAACCATGCTGGCCAAGGCTTTGCCCTGCCACAAGTCAAGTTCGGTACCAGGAGGTAAATAACGCTTTAACAAATTCGGGTCAACTTCGTAATTAAGCATTACCAGGTTTAACCATTTAGCTTTTAAGAAAACAGGGTTTCCCATTTATATCAGGCGGCCTTCTTTTTAAACAAATTGACCTTTGATTCTTTGCCTTTAAGTAGGCGTTCAATATTTTTTTGGTGGGTAATGAGTATCAGTAAAAACATACACATCCCATAAATAACTACCGATTTATTACTCGGGAATACAAATGCAACGCCAATGGTATAGCTAAACCCGGCTATGATTGAGCTAAGTGAAACATACCTGGTTATTAAAAGCACCACAATAAATACAACTACACATAACAAAGCTGCCTGTAAATGAATAGCCAATATCATCCCGAACAAAGTAGCTATGCCTTTACCGCCCCTAAACCCCGCGAAAACCGGGAATAGATGGCCCATAACCGCGGCTATGCCCAAAGCAAGTGCGTAATTGGTATAAGCAACAGAACCATAGCCTCCGGTAGTTGATACGCCAATAAAATAAGCCAGGTTGGTAGCCGTCCATCCTTTTAAGATATCTAAAAACATAACCGGGATACCGGCCTTCTTACCTAATACCCTAAAGGTATTGGTAGCGCCGGCGTTCCCGCTGCCATATTCGCGCACATCAATATCAAAAAACGCCAAACCTATCCATACCGCAGTAGGGATAGAGCCAAAAAGGTAGGCCAACAAAAGTGCTGAAACAGAATAGACAGTTATCATTAACCCAATATTACAAAATAGAAATTTGTATTAACAAGTTTAATCATTTATTTATGCACTAAGTTATACAACCAATAAATTCTAAACCTAAATATTAAAGATGTTACAAGCCTTATTGGCTTTACCTCATCAGGCCCTTACCGCTTTTAAGCTTAGGTCGAGGCATTTTACCGAGTGTGTTAACGCCCCTATCGAAATATAATCAACCCCGCAATTGGCATATTCGCGCACGGTATCAATAGTTATACCGCCCGATGCTTCGGTAATATACCGGCCCTCAATGATATTTATAGCTTGTTTAAGGTCGGCAAAATTAAAGTTATCTAACAATATACGGTCAACACCACCGGTTTGCAAAACCTCTTCCAGTTCGTCAAGGTTGCGCACTTCAATTTCAATAGCCAGTTTTTTATGGTGCGCGGTCATATACTCATGCGTATTTTCAATCGCCTGCCTAATGCCGCCCGAATAATCAACATGGTTGTCTTTGATGAGTATCATATCATACAAACCAAAACGGTGGTTTACGCCCCCGCCTATCCTAACCGCCCATTTCTCTAAATAGCGCATACCGGGTGTGGTTTTGCGGGTATCTAAAACCTGGGTATTGGTGCCTTTTAAAAGGTCAACAATATGGTCTGTTTGTGTAGCAATTCCGCTCATGCGCTGCATACAGTTAAGTACAAGGCGCTCGGCTTTTAAAATACTATGTACGCTGCCTTCAACCTCAAAAACAATGTCTTTGGGTTTTATCTCTGCACCGTCTTTTAAAAATATGTTTAGTTTAAGCTTGGGGTCAACAATATTAAATATCTCTTCAGCAAGTTCAACACCGGCCAGTATGCCATTATCTTTTACTAAAAGCTTTGCTTTACCCAGTGTACCGTTGGGTATGGTAGCTAATGAGGTATGATCGCCATCACCAACATCTTCTTTTAAAGCGTTGACGATAAAAGGTTCTACAAGTTCTTTGTCCAAATCCTGTTATTTTATGAAGTTCAAAAGTAACAACAATTTTTGGATGTGGTGGTTTTGATGTGCAGATATGCGGATGTGCAGATATGTGGATGTGCAAATGATCGGATACGCAGCTTGTTAAACAACTTTTACTTACTCACCGTAAATGATTTCTCGCCATAAACCACATCCTTACCGGCCACACCCTGCACTATTATTTTAAAAGCGCCTGTAATATCGCTCGTGTAAAACTGTATGGTTGCATCGTTACCGGGCCGTATTTTACACAGGTGGTTCCAGTAAATGGTTGATAAATATTCAGGCTGCGATGGATTTACCTGTGCATAATCGGCCGGGTAAAATTCCAGGGAATAGTGTATGCCATCAAATACTTTAACATTAGGGCGTGCCTGAGCAATCCTGCATCCGTGATAGGAGCTTAGCATTCCATTTATCATATATGATTCGCCCTCAACTGCAGGCCTGTTGTCAGACGCGGTCCTATGGTTAGGACAATTCAATATATTATACCTGCAAACGTAATCTCCGCAGGCGTTAGTCCCTATGCCTTGAAACCCATATAACAAATTATCATTTACCCCCTTTATCTTCACTTCTTTTAATTGTACGGCATGTTCAAACCCTTTTAAATCATCGGCATCGTTCTTTTGCTCATTCAATAAGAAGCTATTGTAGTTAGGCGGCTCATAATTAGCGGTAAGCAATTTGTTAACCTTATCGTACGGATCAGGTATGTTAAAATTGTACTCTTCCGGGGAATTGCCAGTTACAAATAAATGCAACTTTTTACCTTCGGCAACAAGCTGGTTAGCGGTAGTCAATACAAAACTACCATTTGGGGCAGTTAAAGAGGTGCTCATGGTTGAGTCCCTCATTACTATATAATTAACCGATTTTTTTAAAGGTTTATCAAAATGAGTGATCAGTCCCTTAAAAATTAATGAGTCATACCGTTTAACCGTATCTGCCGGGGTTGTTTGCATTAGTTCGGACCACGTATAGCGGCGCCAACCTTTTATGAGTAAAATATTCTCTAAAAAGGCTTTATCCGCCACGCTGCTGCCCAGGTAGTTTTGCCTGGCGGGAAGCAGTCCCAGCTCGTGGTTAAGGTAAAGATAGCTTTCAATATCCACGGTCTTTTTAACTTCCAATCTATTAGCCTGTACGCAGGCTATTGAAACAATGCCCGAAACCGGTTTACCATCCGCATCTGCTACCTTCAGGCTGATATTTACCTTTTGCCGGGTTTTATATTCATTTTTATCGGGTGCAATACTTAAAGCGTTATGCTGGTCATAGTGAGCAAAAAACAACCGCTCGGCGTACGGCCTTTGCAGGCTATCTAAAATAGTGATCTCGGCAAGGCCTTTGGGCAGTTCGGAAAGGTCGATCTTTACCCTTTTGCCACCCGCGTCAACCTGCACCGGGAACGAGAAGAACGTTTGCTTATAATTATGCACCAGTACATAAAGTTTAGCGGGCAATTTATTTTTAAGCACCAACCTTAAAGTATCGTTTACTATAGCATTGACTATGGTAACCACCGGCAAGTTGCTTAGTATTGGGGGAAGGTTATAAACAGAATCTTTATGATCAGCCAGTAACAGCTTAACATAATATTGGCTTTCGCGATGGGGCAATAGCATAAAGTTGCCCATCCCGTAACTGTTTGTTGCTATTGTATCAATTGGTTTGCCGTCCTGGTAAAGAATGCCTTTTACCGCATACGGCACCCCTTGCGTATTCTTCACTTCCCAGCCAACGGCGCTTACAACAGCATCAGATAAGTTACCACCTTCAGGATAAAACTTTACAACAGGTGTGTTTTTTTGAACAGGCAGTGTAAGTTTAACTATTTTGACTTCGGTTCCGTATGTAATTTTAGCCTCCAGTATATTATTACCCAGGGTAATGTCCTTTGTTGGGATAGTAAACAGGTATCCGCCTGCTTTATCTGTTTTTACCGTTCCGGCAATAATGGGGTGCAGTTTATCGCCCACGTAATAGTTTACCGTTGCCGCGGCAATAAGTTTTATACCGGGGGCTTCGGTAATGAGCAACACTTTTCTTCCGGCTGCAGGTGCAATCATAGCAGTATCCTGCAAAAGTAATGTAGCTTTATAAGAAGCTACGGTAGTGTTTTTTACAGTTACGGGCTGCACAAAAACATTCTCGGGCTTGCCGTTTACTACGCTGTTGGTATAAACCATAAAACTGTAATTACCGGAGAGGATAGTATCCGGCAAAAACATATTACCAAAGGCAATGCCTTTATCCATTATAAACTTATCCTTTAATATAATTGAGCGGTCGTTATCATTGATGAGGGCTACCGAAAGCACATCGTTTTTACTGGCATCGGTATTTAGCAGGTAAGCGGTAAACCATACATTTTCGTTATTGGTATAAATAGTTTTATCAAAATGAGCAAATAGCACCCCCTGCTGCTTTTTAACGTTGTATAATGCAAACTTTTTAACCAGCGAATCGGGTGCAGCGCTGCTTTGCTCAAACACCGCGGGGCTTATTTTATCAAGCGGATTTTCCGTTTTGTTTGGGCCGGCAAACGGCTTAAATTC
>JABDBT010000063.1:0-90 GCA_013288465.1 Bacteroidota bacterium
GATAAGTTTCAATACGGATAAAACAGCTATTGAAAGCATGTCGCCACGAGCCTATTTTAAATATAATTATAATGATGAAGAGTTAATAGC
>JABDBT010000063.1:100-14845 GCA_013288465.1 Bacteroidota bacterium
GATTCGAGGGGGCATATAACTTATGAAGTGAATGATGGCGATAAAACTGATGCATTGAGTAACGAAAGCAAAAAATTATTAGTTGAAGCCATTAAGTTTATTAGCGGTCAAAAACATTTGCAAAAAAATAACGGCAGCTATTAATTAACCTGTTATTTATGTTAGCCTTGTTTTAAATATTGGTTATCATTTTGTGTATTGGTTGTTGTATGTTGTATTTTTTATAATTTTATATTTCAGGAATAGCATATTATTTTAATCACCAATTATCAAAAACAAACCAACTATGAAAACAATAGAAGTAATTTCAATACCGGTAACCAACCAGGAAACAGCTAAGGAGTTTTATCAAAAAATAGGCTTTCAAATAATGATTGAAGCGCCAATGGGCGATGGCAACACCTGGGTGCAATTGGGCCTGCCCGGCCAAACCACTTCCATATCATTAGTAAACTGGTTTGCCAAAATGTCTGCAGGAAGTATGGACGGGCTTGTTTTAAGCAGCGATGACATAGAAAAAGAAGTAGCCGAATTAAAAGCTAAAGGGGTTGCCGTAAAAGATATTGACAATACCCCCTGGGGCAGGTTTGCTTCATTTAATGACCCCGACGGAAACGGGCTGATACTGCGCGGAGAAGCAGTTTAATAAATTATTTGCCTGTATAGCTATTAACCCGGTAATAATTCTTGCTATAAGTTAAATAATAACCGGTCTCTGTGAATCTTTGTGCCTGCTTTGTGTAAGCTGTGATCTATTTATCACAACAGCACCGGGCAGGCACAAATAGTTAATTGGCTATACATTATCTCCCTTTAATATATCTTCTTAGGTTTCGCCTGCACCACCCCTCTCCTTTTATCACCTTAAACAGCGATTATTCCGCCCTCTCAAAAAAATTTGAAAAAAAATTTGCGAAACCAAAAGGTTTCATATAAGTTTGCGAAACCAAAAGGTTTCATATTAATTAAAGATGAGAAGAGATGCATTCCAGGCTATAGCCGACCCGACAAGACGTGATATCCTGGCCCGGTTAGCACACCAATCGCTCAACGTAAACTCCGTAGCCGAGAATTTTGACGTGAGCCGCGCCGCTATTTATAAACACCTTAAAATATTAACGGAATGCGGCTTGGTAGTGATAAAACAACAGGGCCGCGAACGCTATTGCGAAGCCAAACTGGAAAAACTGGATGATGTGACGAACTGGGTAGAACAATACCGCAAAGTGTGGAATCAAAAGCTGGACAACTTAGAAGATTATTTAGAAGAACTACAAGCAAAAAACAAACTGCATGGCAAACAAAAATGAAATGGTGAATGATACCGCCGGGCGCGAGATCATTACACAACGGTTGCTTAACGCACCACAGGAACTGGTATTTGAGGCATTTACCCGGCCCGAACATATAGCTAAATGGTGGGGGCCAAACGGGTTTACCCTTACAACAAAAGAAATGAATGTAAAACCGGGTAGCATGTGGCGTTTTATAATGCATGGCCCCGATGGCAGGGACTATCCGAATAAGATCACCTACCTGGAGGTTGATAAACCCGCGCGATTGGTATATAAACATGCCGGAGATGGTGATGGTAATATCACAGGAGCAAGCTTTGATGTGGAAGTGACATTTGAAGCGCAGGGTAACAAAACCAATTTGACTATGCACATGGTATTTGAATCAGTGACCGAGCGGGACAGGGTTGTGCGGGAATACGGCGCTCTTGAAGGAGCATTACAAACCATTAACCGGCTGGAAGAAGAACTGGTAAAAATGCAGGCAGTAAATGAATTAGTTATTACCCGCGAATTTAACGCCCCGCGCGAGCTTGTATTTAAAATGTGGACTGAAGCCAAACACCTGGCAAACTGGTGGGGCCCAAAAGGATTTGAACCTATTGTAAAAAAACTGGAATTTAAACCCGGTGGCGAATTTGAATATGGAATGAAAGACACCAATGGCCACGAAATGTGGGGTAAATTTATTTACCGCGATATAGTTGAACCTGAAAAAATTGTGTATGTGAATTGCTTTTGTGATGAGGACGGCAATACAATACGTTCGCCATTTTTGCCTAACTGGCCGTTGGAAATATTGAACACGGTAACATTTGAGTTTGTGGGAGGTAAAACCAAACTAACCATAGCGGCCCGCCCGATAAATGCTCCCGAAGAAGAAATGGAAATATTTAGAACGAACATGGCCGGTATGCAACAAGGCTTTGGAAGTATATTTGAGAAACTGGATGAATACCTGGCTACAATTAAACAATAACAAAATGAGAAAATTATCGGTATTTGATTTTACATCACTGGATGGTTATTACAAAGGCGTGAATGAAGATTTAAGCTGGAACAGGCTTGGCCCCGAAGAAACTGAATTTTCGGCAGGAAATGTCAGATCGGGTAACACATTGCTTTTTGGCAGGGTGACTTACGAAATGATGGAAAGTTTTTGGACAACACCCGATGCTATGAAAATATTACCCGAAATTGCCAGGGGAATGAACAGCGCGGATAAGATAGTTTTTTCTAAATCGCTTAAAAAAGCGGATTGGAACAATACCATTGTTGTTAACGGCGATTTGGTGGATGAAGTTAGGAAATTAAAGCAATTGCCCGGAAAAGATATGACCATATTGGGCAGTGGCAACATCGTATCGCAACTTGCAGACGCGGGTTTGATAGACGAATATCAAATTATGATATACGCGGTTGCTATTGGTGAGGGAACTCCTATTTTTAAAGGTATCAAAAATAATTTATCTTTAAAGTTGGTAAGCAGCCGCGTATTTAACAGTGGTACCGTATTGCTTTGTTATCAACCTGAATAAATTATTAACAACAATAGTTAACCTTAAAATCAATCAAAAATGAAAATTGCAATGATCATTATCCGCACCTTATTAGGGCTTATGTTCCTGTTTGGGTCAGTTGTTTACTTTTTAAAACTTTATCCGCAGCCCGAAATGAAAGGCAGCATCAAAGTTTTTATGGATGGCGTTAATGCTGCTGTTTACCTCATGCCATTGATCAAAGCTACCGAGCTGGTTTGTGGATTAGCACTGGTAACCGGGCGTTTTGTGCCTCTGGCCGTGGTAGTGATATTTCCGGTTATTGTAAATATTATGTTTGTACACGCCTATTTAATGCCGGCACAAGTTCCACTTGCCATAGGTTTGTTATTAAGCGATTTGTTCCTGGCCTGGTATTACCGCGACCATTATAAAGGTTTGCTGGCCGCAAAATAAAATATTTCCTGCTATTATGATCGAAGTATTCAAAACCAATGTTAGGGCGCGCAGCCATGCAAATATGCTGGTTAGCCAGATACACCATGCCTTTGGCGATTATGAAGCAAACTTTGACCTTGACGATTGCGATAACATCCTGCGCATTAAATCAGCTACAGGAAATATCCAGTCGTCAGGGCTCATCGCCCTGCTAAAAGACTTTGGGTTTGACGCCCAAATTTTGGATGATACTTGTTGTGGTAGATGATTTGATCAATCAAATCGCCACCCGCTGACCAAATTTTGCTAAATGAAAACCGTTCCGCAATACTGTAGCGGCTTCCGGGCTTTTAGGGTTAATAACCGGGTTGGTATGGTTAAAGTGAATAAAATAGACTTTGGCTTTTTCGCGGGCAGGTAAATTGCCCAGCAGCTTCATCGATTCAATAATAAATGGGTGTGGTATCTCGGCCAAATTGCGGGTTTGCAGCTCATCGCCGCTGTAAAAAGTACCGTCAACAAAAGCATAATCAACTGTAGATATTTCATGCGCTATGTCCTTGTTCCAAAGCGCCCATTTATTAATATCAGGAATAAAAAGTATTTTCTTGTTCGGCCCTTCAATGCGGTAACCAACGGTTTCTGATAGTTCATCCCTATGTGGAACAATAATGGGCGTTACTTTAATATTATTGCTTAATACAACGGTTTGCTCATTTTGCAGCGGTTGTAAATCAATATTATTTAGCGCCACCAATTGGCTCCACGGGCCGTTATTCTCTAAAAAAATTTTCATGCGGGGCATGGCGTATGTGGGCACACCTTTGCTGTTCAGCGCTTCTTTACCGAGGTACATAAGCCCGGTATAATGGCCAATATGCGCGTGGGTAACAAATATGCCATCGGGCATTTCCTTTTGCTGAAAGCCCGACGCGTTCTTCAGCATTTTTGCCTGGGCCGGCATATCAGGCGTAGCTTCAAAAAGCCAGGTTTGCTTATTTTGCGGGTCGATAACACCTAATGAAACCACCTTACGCCGATAATCGGGATGGGTAAACAGGTATTTGCAGCAGTTTTTTGTACAGCCAATATGCGGCGAGCCACCATCCTGTATAGTGCCTAAAACAATTAGGGTTACTGGGGCTGGTATAACCGGCTTATAGTTGGCTATGCCTGAGTAAAACAGCAATGCTAAAAATGAGGGTATGAACTTCATAAGTTTTGAGCGTTATAAAGATAATATTCTTCCACGTCACTATATCAATTCATTTATTTATACTTGTCCGTTCGCTTATTCAAGGCTTTTAAATTTAAACGGTTAATACTAAACAGCTTAATAAAAGGTTATAGTGTAAACGAGTACAAAACCCCTATTAATTATAAACTCGTTCTGATAAAACAAAAATGTGTAAACAACTACTGCTTAGTTTAAGCATTCTTCTGGCTGGCTTTTCTTTTTGTTTTGGCCAGGGAAAGTGGGAACAGAAGATAAATGAGAACGGTATTGAAATTTTTACCCGGAAACCTGTATCCGGAAACCTTAAGGAACTGCGGGTTGTATGTGAATTGGCCTGCACAAAAGCCCAATTGATAAAAACGCTGCAAGATATTAATGGTTACCACAACTGGGTATATAGCACTAAAAGCACTGAGCTGTTAAAAGTTGTGAATCCTCAACAACTTATTTATTACTCTGTATGTCATTTACCGTGGCCGTTAACAAACCGCGACTTAATTGTGCAACTCACTATTCTGCCTGCAACCGCAGGTAATACATTTGAAATTGAGGCTAAAAGCCTGCCCGCCTTTTTACCTATCAATATAAACTTTATACGTGTACCCTATTCGTTAGCATTATGGAAGGTAACAGAAATTAATGACCATACATTAAAAATTGATTACACTTTTAGCGTTGACCCGGGCGGAAGCATACCGGTTTGGTTGGTTAACAGCACCTTAGCTGTTGGCCCCTATAATTCATTTATGAAACTACGAGAGCAATTGAGAAAATTTTGAGTTATTGAATTACTGAATTATTGATTAAAAAACCATTCACTCATTCAATAACTCACTAATTCACTCATTAAAAAAGGCTCACCGGTAACACAATTTCAATGCGGTTACGGCCTGTACCACCGTAAATATCGGGATCAAGCAGGTAGCTGTAGCGTATGCCAAACGTAACTGATTCTTCATTAAACCATTTGGTATCAAAAAACACCTCTATCCCTGCTGAGCGGAAATTGCCATTGAAAGGATTGCCATTGCTGTAAAAATCATTAACACGGGTGTAATCATAAAACAGGTTCCCACGTATCCGCTGAAAGTAAATAGCATTGGCTATACCCGCATCCGGGTAAGCAAGCGGGAAAGCATAATTAACCCCTACCTTATTCATATTATACAGGTTTTCGGCAGTATAGCCCCTCGAAAATGGAAAATCATTTGAAAATGAAACCACGTTACCCTTATCCCTGTCCTGGTGGGCCAGGTTGATCACCAGGTTTTGATTAACAAATAAGCCCGGGAAATAAAAGGTTCCATTTGCCAAAAACTGTTTGGCATCAATATTTGAGATAGCCGATTTATAATTTAAAGTAATGGTTTGCCCAAAATTTGGGTAAATATTTTGCAGGGCTTGCTGGCTGCGGTTACTAAAAGTGATGTAGTTGTTTAAGTAGGTATAATTCTCATCTTTAAATAGGGTATTAAACGGCGACTGGAAGTTAATACTGGTATAATAAACATCTGTACCAAAATCTATAGAGGTGCCGTTCTTTCCGCTGCTTAAGTTTAATGGAAATTCTATGCCGGTATGCAAATTGGTTTCATTCCAATAAATATTATTCCCTTTATACAAGCCGCGCCTGTCAATCGTGTATCCTGCCCCGCCGGACAGGTACGGAAATAACGCGCCATACACCGCGTCAAAACTAAACTCTTTATAACCTTCATCCCGGTTATAATTAAAGGATAGTTGCGATTGGAAGGTATTCAACACGTTTTCACCTGTTAGCGAAAAAGTATAATTAGGATCGTTAAAATCAGGTATCAGGCTATGAAAATTAAACAGGTGATAAGCCTTGTTGTATTTGGTAACAGGGAGCTGCTTGTTGGTGATCAAAGCAAGCAAATCAGTTGATGAATCTCTTTTCAAAGCGGAAATATTATAATCAGGCAATCCGCCGGGTATTTTCCCCGAACCCACTTCGTCCCATTTTATAGTGCTTCGGTCTGCCTGGTTAAGCTGGTAACCAAAAGCAGTTAGCTGCACCCAGGCTAATTTATTATCAGTTACCGTTGGCTCGTATTTATTGGAGGTATTGGTGTCTCTCAACTCTAAAAGCTTACCATTTGCAGGCGATATAGCAAACAGGCGGTCGCTAATGCCCGAGGTTGCCGTAAAATAAACCATATCATTCTTCACTACCGGGAAACCAATAGGCTGGTAAGAATAAGGCAATAAGGTTTTAACATTCCCTGTTTTAATATCAATAAGCGCCATGGTCATTTTACCCTCATGGTTTCTTACGGCTGATATCAACTGGCTATCGTTGTAAAACTTAGGATAAGTAAAAAACAGCTTTTCTTTATTAGGCACAACCGCTATCAATTTCCCGGTGAACGCGCTTAGTATATGCAACTCGCTTTTGCCCGATGGGCCAACCTGCACAGCAATAATGGTTTTGCCATCCAGGCTAAAATTGGGTGCGAAATATTTGGAGCGGAGGGTTATACGGCGTTCATCGCCGGTTTTAACATCCAGCAGGTATAATTCGCTATAATCGCGGTAGGTCCACCGCAAATCGGGCCTATATGACGGGTAAACGACCTTCCCGTCATGATAAGCAAAGTAATTATCTAAGGACACCGACCGGGTGCTGATATCTTTTTCTTTCCCGTTGGTATTGATCACAAACACAGGTATATGATCGTAGGTGCTTTTCATGTAGATGACCGTGCTGTCATTCACATAAGCCGGGTATTCCTGGTCGGCGATAAAATGTCCGTGATTTATAAATACTCCTTTTTCTTGGTCGAGAAACGTATATTTTTTAAAAGAATCTGGTAAAGTATTTGGGCCATTATCGTTAATAAATTGACTTTTAAAATAACTTAAAGCATTATTCCTGAACTTTATAAAATCCTCGCCCGAGTATTTTTTTATCGCTTTGCGCAGCGGATAAAACAAGCCTTTATAAGCAGCGGCATCCTGTGTTACTTTTCTCCAAAAATCATCACCATATTTTTCGCGGCCATAAGCTACCAGCATATAGCCGGTTGGGTACCAATCGGGCGTGTAATCAAGGTATGAGCCGCTGCGCAGCTTTTGCCAGCTATAATCTTTACCTGCGGCCCATAAGGCCCGATATCCATTCAAAAAATATGGTAACCTGCCCCTGCCCTGCTCGCTTACATGGGTTTCGTTAAAAACTGCATCGCCTTCAAAAAACCAATTGGGTATAGCGCCTTCATTAAACAAGGCCTGCCCGCCCTCGCCAAACAATATACGCGCGGTATGTGATAAGCCGACGTTAAAATTATTGTATTGCTGCACATGCCTAAACTCATGTATAGCTAATTGATCTGTCCAGGGCAAGCTGCCCAATTCAAAGTTGTTTTGTTCGGGGGTTAAGTAAAATTCGCTCCTGAAAGGCGCCAAACCCACATAAGCGTTTGATATGGTAGTTTGGTTTTGCAGTAAAATGCTTACCTGTTTTTGCTTGTAGCCAATGGTGGGTTGTATAGCTCTGTTCATGCGCTGCACAATATCGGCCACCCTTATCCCTTCGGTATCCAGCCCGGCCGGGAATATCACTTTTGCCGCCGGTGTATTTACCTGTTTCCATTTGATGGAGGGTGGGTTACCGCCGAACTCCTGCGCTTTTGTTAAAGTGGCAGTGGCAGTTAGGAGTAGCAGGATGAGTGGCAGTTGCAGGAGCAGTTGCCGGTGATGTTGGGCGTTTAAAGATTTTATAACAGGGGCGCTTATCATTAGGGTGAAAGTACGCAAATTCCTGTTCAGGCCAAAGACAAACTTCAATTCACCAGAACAGACGTATTAAAAATATAAAACTCTTCACCGCTCTCTTTGTGCGCAGCAAAGAGAGGGCCGGCCAGCGTAGCGTCGTCGGGGTGAGTTGTCGCCGACATGCATTTGCGGTAATGTCGCTTCATTAGCACTCACCCGGTCATCGCTACGTCGCTCGACCACCCTCTCTCTCCGCCTATGGGCGGACAAAGAGGGTAAAAACCGCTAAATTATTTTAATGCGTTTGCCCTGTTCAATTCACAATAACATGACACACCAACCATCAAAACTACCTACATTTGCCGATTGTTATTATACACATGGCTAAAGTTTCAATTAACCTGGCAACAGGCTCTATACAAAAAGAAGAGATCATAGTAGGTATTGACCTGGGCACAACCAACTCGCTGGTCGCTTTTATAAATCCCGATAAAAACCCGCAGGTAATTAATGATACCGGCAAAGGTGTTTTAGTACCTTCAATAGTTCATTTTGGTGCTGCCGGCGATATTACAGTTGGTAATGAGGCGCGCGAATTATTGGTAACCGATCCGTATAATACTATTTTCTCTGTTAAAAGATTATTGGGCCGTTCGTATAAAGACATTGAGAATTATAAAGACTTTTTTAGCTATAAAGTTATTGATGATGATGCCGAAAGCCTGGTAAAGATCAAAGCGGGCGATAAATTTTATTCGCCTATTGAGCTATCCGGCTTTATTTTAAAAGAACTAAAGGCACGCGCCGAACATGCGCTGAAAACCCCGGTAAACCGCGCGGTGATAACCGTACCCGCTTATTTTAATGATTCGCAACGGCAAGCCACCCGCGATGCCGGCAAACTGGCCGGGCTTGATGTTTTGCGCATTGTTAACGAGCCCACTGCCGCCAGTTTGGCTTATGGCATAGGCTTAAACCCCGATGAAACAAAAACCATTGCGGTGTACGATCTGGGCGGTGGTACGTTTGATGTATCTATACTGCAAATACAAAATGGCATTTTTGAAGTATTAGCCACCAACGGCGATACCTTTTTAGGCGGCGATGATTTTGACAGCGCAATTGTTGATTACTGGATTGAGAAAAACCAGCTCAACAAAGCAGAAGTTGTAGCTAATCATGCACTGGCCCAGCAACTACGCCTAAAAGCCGAAGAAACCAAAAAAGCATTTACCCATCAAAGCCTGGTTAACGATAAAATTGGTGATATATGGTGTACTATTGACCGCACTACCTTTGAACAGTTAATATTGCCCAAAGTACAGCAAACCATTACCGCCTGCCAAAACGCGTTGAAGGATGCAAACCTGACTATCAGCCGGATTGATGAAGTGGTTATGGTTGGCGGCTCAACCCGCACGGCGCTGGTTAAAAAAATGGTGTCGGAGTTTTTTGGTCGCCCGGTGCATGATGAAGTTAACCCGGATGAAGTAGTTGCCCTTGGCGCTGCCATACAGGCGGATATTTTGGCCGGTAACCGCACCGATATTTTATTACTGGATGTTACGCCACTATCCTTAGGTATCGAAACTATGGGTGGTTTAATGGATGTGATCATTCCGCGAAACTCAAAAGTGCCCACCAAAGCAGGCAGGCAGTACACCACCTCGATAGACGGACAGGTGAACATGAAAATTGCCGTGTACCAGGGCGAACGCGACCTGATCAAAGAAAACCGTAAACTGGCCGAATTTGACCTTAAAGGCATACCATCTATGCCAGCCGGTTTCCCAAAAGTGGATATTAACTTTTTGTTGAATGCCGATGGGATATTAAAGATACAGGCAACAGAACTGCGATCGGGCGTAAAACAGGAAGTGGAAGTAAAACCCACCTACGGCATTACCGACGACCAGGTAGAACAAATGTTGATGGACAGCATTACCCATGCTAAAGACGATGTAGCGCAACGGATGCTTATTGAAGCGCGTACCGAAGGCGAACAAATGGTTTATACCGTTGAACGCTTTTTACAAAAGAACGGTTCGCATTTATCTATAACCGAGATCACCCAAACGCAGCAGTTTATTGAACACCTTAAAGAAGCCCTCACCAGCGGTGATAAAGACCGCATACATAAAACCATTGACGAAGTAAACGAGTTTACCCGCCCCTTTGCCGAGCGGTTGATGGATACGGCTATTAGCGTTGCGATGAAGGGGAAGAGTATTGAGTAGCGATTAGAGGTATAGGTTTTTTATATTAAATTGCAGTCAGTACGTCGGCTCATAATCCTTTTTACCTCGATTTTTCACAAAAATAACATGTTTTGTTTTTTTGATAAGTCATCAATTTTTTCCGCCTGATACTGCATCATCATTATTGATACCTCGCTGATTTTTTTTGATGGCGCTTTTTAGTTTACCGAAGCTATAATTAAACCCAATATTGATATTTCGATAATAGCTTTGATTGCTATTATAAGTTTGAAAATCATTTGTTTTCGTAAAAAAATCCAGGGTATTGAATTTCCGGAAGGGGTTATTTACTGCAAGGTAGACTGCCCCTTTTTTATTGAACAGTTCTTTAACAATCGTAGAATTGTAATGAAAATAATAGTTATCCCTGCCCTGTAGTAACACGTACCGGCTGTCAAAACCGATGTCAAAGTTTAAACGATAACCGCTGTCAAATCGGTAATTGGTGGTTGTAAATATATGCCCCTGTTGGCCGCTGTTGGTGTAAAAGCTACCATTATATGTCCCTTTTAACCACACCTGCAATAGTTCTGTGTTCAGGGTGACGTTAAATTTTTTGGTAAAAGGATAGTTAACGTTTACATCAATACCCAGGTTCCTGTTTTCACCAACGTTGGCATAGGTACTGGTTGTTACATCATTGGCACCAACAGTGGCAACATTCTGGATCGTATTGTCCGAAAATGAATAATTTGTACTGATAATAACCGAACCTTTGGCGAAGTTGCCATAACTTAATTCAAAATTATTACTCAACGCCGGGCGCAAGGATGGGTTTCCAACGGTAATATATTGCGGATTGGAAAGGTTGATAAAAGGATTTAATTGCGTTATGCCTGGCCGCTGAATGCGTTGGGTAAATCCAAAGGTTAAACTGCTTATGGCGGACAAACTTCGCTGGGCAGACAAGGACGGAACAAGATTATTATATTGCTGGTCAACCGTACTCTCGGTAGATGAAAAGTCCGCATTAATATTCGTGCGTTCTAATCGCAAACCACCTTTAAAAGCCCAATCTGCTAATTTTAGCTGATAGGAATTATATAAACTATAAACACCCTGGTGATAGTTGAAATCATTGGTTTGATTGGCTTCGGGTTGATATTGATTGGCACTGGATAGGGTATCTGTATGGAAATCACTGTTATAATTCCTTAATATCATTTTAGCGCCAGCTTCGATTGTAATTGCCTTTAGGGGTTCGATATAATCTACCTGAGCAGTTTGTTCTTTTGTACCGGCACTATTATACTGCTGGTAGCCGGGCCGGTTATAATTAATGGTTTGCCCATTTGAGAAGTTATTAAATTGATCGTTTGAAGAATTATTGTACCGATATGACGCGGTTAACAATTCATTTTTATGATGTTTAAAGCCCAACTGGTAATTAAACCCGAGATCGGAGCCGTGATTACTGCCTGTTCCGTTGTTTTGCGTTTGATAAGCTTGTGTAACCTGGCTATTATTATTTAGGGTCGTAGTGGACTGGCTGCCACCCATTGAACTATTGTTCTGATTATAGTTAAACGTGGCACTGAATAAATTCAACGAGTCTAACTCATAGCTCAATTCATTACTGTTGATGAACGAATGGGCACCGTTAAAATTAGTACCGGTTTGATAGGTAGATGATGGAACGGGATTGTAAAAACTGCTTAAATTTTCATAATCCGCACCAATATATGGCCGTTCGCTGGTGCTGACAAAACCACTATAAGCTATTTTGCCTTCTTTTATCGAAGCTCTTGCGTTTACCCTGTATCCATAAACGCTATTATAGTTTGTGCTTAAATTTCCGGTGTACCCTTGGAACGAGTTTTTTTTGGTAATAATATTGATTATGCCCGCTAATCCCTCCGCATCGTATTTGGCTGGTGGCGTGGTAATAACCTCAATCTTTTCGATATTGGAAGCAGGCATTGACTTTAGTACATCTGATGGATTGACTGCCATCAATGAAGATTCTTTACCGTTGATCAATATTTTATAATTACTGTTTCCCCGCAGTTTAATATTGTCTGAACCGTCAACCGATAACAATGGCACTTTACGGATCATATCCAAAGCGTTGATGATCTTACTTTCCGGGTCGGCTTGTACATCATAGTTCAATCGGTCAACCTCTTGTTTCATTAAAGGCTTAACCGCGGTTATAGAGACTACAGCCAACTGTTTAGTGGACGCAGCAAGTGTAACTTTACCCATGTCTATAATAGAATCAACACGGGCAATAGCAATCAGTTTATTTTTATAGCCTACATAAGCCAATGCAAGTTGATAGGATTTACCTGACGGCACGCTTAATTCAAAACTGCCATCATCTTTAGATAGGGTTTCTTTTATAGACGATTTGGTTTGCACGTCCTCTACGGCAACTGTTACATAGCTTACCGGAGTACCAGCAGCCGAATCAATTATAGCTCCTTTTATCGTCAGGGTATGCAAGACGTTTTGTCCCTGCGCACATAAAGCAAGGCAAGCGAACATCATGCTAAACAGCAATTTTTTCATTTCAACAATTAAAAAAACAAGTCAATAACCAGCCAGGGACACCAAATTGGTGTGCGTTTCAGGCAATACATAAATGATAGGATTTGGGATTAAGCCGATCCTTATTTTAAGGAACACTATCCGTTGGTTGCATTCGGTGTTTTGCTTTTTCTTCGGCCCTTTTCCGTTCCAAAAATTGCTTTCGCAATGCAAGTTCGCGTTCGTGGTAGTATCTTCTCAGCTCCGGAGACACCGGTGTTGTTTTTGTAGTTTTTTGCGTTATTTCGACCTTGTTGTTAGGCCTGGCTGCAACAAAGAGGCTGCTTACCAATAATAGTAGTGCCAAACCTGCCATCTCCAGCCTATTAAGTGAACGGTTACGATTAATGGCTATCCTTTCCAGGCGCTGTAGCATATTGCCGCCTTTGCCGGTGAGGGCTAAGGCATAGCCGGTATTATCGGCCTGGTATTCCTCGAAATGAACCAATGCCCTAATATACCTGGTTTTATTTTGCGTATATCTGAGCGCGATATCATCACAACAATGTTCTCTCTCTGTTCTGATCAGCGATGACAACCAAAGTATCGCGGGGTTAAAAAAGAAAAGGGTTTCTATCAAGCTTTGCAACAAATTAACCAAATAATCCCTCCGGCGTATATGCGCCAATTCATGTAACAGTATTGCTTCAACCTCCCCTTGGTCGAGGGCATTGATCAGGCCGACCGGAATAAGGATCAGTGGTTTTAAATAGCCAATAACAACGGGAACTTTTACGATGCCGGACTCAAGCAGGATAATCGCTTTTTTGACGCCCATATTTTGGGCAAGGCTACTTACCTTTTGTTCCCATTGCACAGAAAGGTGATTTATTTTCGTTCTTTTTAAACGTTGAATAATATATAAACCAAATACCATCTTAAAACTTCGTGCGCTAATAATCACCAACCAGGTTAAAACAACTATGGCCGCATGTTTTTCTATATATAACAGATTATAATTTAGAAGCTCCAATAAATTCATGGAATGGCTTGCCACATCCTGAATAACATAATCGCTTCCGTCCGCACTATTTAATTCGACGATCAGCGTAAAAATAAACGACAGTGTGAAAAGGCATAACAACCCAACCAACAAACCATACCTTTTAGCTGCGCTTACCTTTTTTGTGAACAGGATAATCATACCTGTAAGCATAGCTAAAACCAGCCCTTGCCAAACAGAACTGATCAGGGTACGGCAAATTGCCTGTGCAATATGGTCAGGCAATAATTGTTGAAGGTTGTGTCCCATTTTATTTAGTTTAAATCATCGTTTTCTAATTTATCCAACAATTCTCTCATTTTCTTCAGATCCTCTTTTGTTGTTTTTTTATTTCCGGCCAGTTGCATCATCAAATTTGCCGCAGAGCCATTATAGAGGTTATCAATAAATTTATCCAGCAGGTGTTCTTTGGTTTTATTTTCATCCTCCACCACATGGTAAATATGTTGCATCTTGCTTTCATCCCTTTTTAGGATTCCTTTGTCAACCATAAATTGCATGAGTTTCAGGGTTGCGGTATAGTTTAACTCACGGCTTTTATTGATCTCCTGCATCACCAAACGAACCGGGGACGGGCCATGCTGCCACAATACTCTTAGTATCTCCAATTCTGATTTGGTCGGCTCTATTTTTTTATTTTCCTGCCCTTGTAAGTGTTCCATAATACAAACATACAAAATTATTTGTACCTACAAAATTATTTGTATGTTAAATCAAAAAAATATTTATTAAACAATCAATTCCGATCAGA
>JABDBT010000064.1 GCA_013288465.1 Bacteroidota bacterium
ACTTTAAGTATTATTGGAAAATGAAAGAGCAACAAGCAACAGATGGCTTTCAGGATTCGAACCTGCCCGTTTACACGGTTTTGCCAGCGAAGTATCACCTAGTTTACGGCATCATTCATTATTTTAAAAAAGGGTAACAGGCAATAAGTGACTGTTTCTGTGCTCTGACCTAACTGAGCTACCTTTTACAAGGGCCGGATTCGAACCGACGACCACAGCGTTAACGGCGAAGTAACACTTATTTACGACACCTTTTTTGTTTTAAATGTCTTTTTTAAAAGAAGGGTAAAAAGCAACAAATGACTATAACACTGTGCTCTGGCCAACTGAGCTACCCTTGCGGGGCCGGATTCGAACCGGTGACATCAGCGTCCCGAAGTAACACTTGTTTACGACACCTTCTTTATTATGCGCCTTAGCTTTAGCGGCGGCGTATATTTTATAAGGAGCAACACACGATCCGGGTCGGGGGACTGCTTGTAAGGACTCGAACCTCCATCACGGCTTGCGCCACAATGCCCTCCCCCTAATGGTCAGAGCGATGTAGCCCGTTTCTACGGCATCCTTATTTTATTAGGTTATACGTTTGACGTTTTATGTAATACGTTTTGTATTCCGTTCGAATGACAATATCTCGCATACATTCTATCATATTATTATTTTTAAAAGGTTATACGTTCAACGTTTTATGTAATACGTTTTGTATTCCTTACGTAATACGTCTCACGTATAACCTTATCATATTGCTATGCCATTGATCTCATCCAAAGCCGAAGCGCCGTTTTCTAATGCGGCAAGCACATCAAAAACCTTATCGCTCCACCCGGCTATCAAATAAACATCATTGCGCAATAATTGCAATGGCGTTGTTCCGTAGCCCCTCAGGTCAAACAGGTACAGCTTAGCTGCTGGTGCAACCTGGGCTTTATAACGCAGCCATAAAGACTGGATATGATCGCCGTTAGTTGACGCGCTGTTCCATAACTGGCAGTCGGTAAACAATAGCACCTTGTCCACTTTTACCCTGCGTGTCAGTATGTCCTTTATCACCAGGTAACCGTTGGTGGAATAACCAACTTCGCCTTCGCGTTTATAAAACTCCTGCACGTTGCTTAAAATGCTGTCGCGTGGTACGGTGATCGTTTTCCACGTATCGCCAAACATACCCACTTCCACATTTTTACAGCGCGATTGCAGCAGCATAGCCAGCATCAAACCAACATCATACAGCAACACTTTCGACTTTGCCGAAACTGCCATTTGCATTGATCCTGATACGTCACAAGCCAGCAATACACGGGTTTCATAGTCAAAACCCTTTATGTTAGCCGCGCTTGCCTGTACCGCTTTTTCCAAAGCATCCAGTAACCCGCCGGTATAGCCCTTGTTGCCTAACAGCAAAGCGCTCAGCTTTTTGGTTAACGCTCTAACTGGCATTTCAGCCCCGGCAGTTAACAACTCGCGGTATGCCGCCAAATAGCGGAATGGGAATTGTTTGGCTTTGGCTACTTTATCCGCATCGGCAAGCGTTGCGCATACTTTTTGCAGATAGGTATAGCTTACGCCCGCATCCTGTATGTTGCGCAGGTTGCGTAACAAGGCCATATAACCCAGCTTACCGCTGTCTATCAACTCTTCCCATTTGGCTTTAAACGCTATTGCCTTAGCTTCTTTGCTGTCAAAGTTCAACTGGCCCAGGGCAGACAGTTCAGTTTCCCAGGTATAAGGCGTTTGCAGGCTGCCGTCAACAATTTTGTTGAACAGTACTTGCTGCAATTCGTCCTTTGCCTTTGGGTGAACCAAAAACAAGGCGTCGCGCAGTTTAATGGCGCCGTCGCGGTTGTATTTGGCAAACTGGTACTCATCAAACCTGTTAAAGGCGGCTGTTAAGCCTTTTTGCAACTGTTTTGATAAACGGTTCAGTTTTTTAACGCCGGTACGTTTGTTCATCAGTTCATAACAGGCCAACAGCTCAGTTATCTCATCGGCGCGGCCAATTACGCCGTCTGTGACCCGGGCAACCAAATTGTCGCCCGAGTGCAGCTTCGCCAATTCGGTAACCAAAACCAATGGTACCGAACGCATATACATTTTGGTGCGGGCATAAATGGCCAGCCTGCCTACAAACTGTGGGTCGCATAAGGCAATTAAGCCGCGCAGGCGGTTTAAACGGTCTGCGTTTTTTTCGTAAAACGAATCGTTAAGGCTCCAGGTAACTACGGCGGTATAGAGTTCCATTTCGGCGCTCATTACAAACGCTTTCGCGCCTTCGTAATTTTTAACCTGTGTTGCAGCCTTGCTTAATACATTAAATTTCATTGGGAACCCCCTTTCTTGTTTTATTATAACAAAGGTTGGCAGGCACTGCGCAGTGTATTTGCGCAGGAGAAATTATTTTTTTATTTTTTTGAAAAAACGTGATAACTAATTGAAAAACAGGAAGAAATATTTATTAAAGCTAATAATTATTAAGAGGGTTTTAAAATTCCCTCCCCTGGGAGGGGTGCGGCTGGATGCGCGTAATGGCAGGGAGGGGTTTAGTCCGCCAGACATTAGGGCAAATTCCGCTCGGCGAGGACTCACCCGGTCATCGCTAAGTCGCTCGACCTACCCTCTCTTCGCTGCGCGCAAAGAGGGTAAGAACCATCAAATTATCTTAATACGTCTGCCTTGTTTAATAAGCCTGGATCAGTATTTCTGCGGGAATATTTAGTATCTCGGTAAGCTTACGGATCATAGATAAGCTTAACTTTCGTTTCCCAGATAAAATTTCGGACTTGCGCGAACGATTGCCTAATATATTGCTCAATTCATTTTCAGATAAATTCATTTGTTCCATCCGAAACTTTATAGCTTCTAACGGATTGGGCAATCCAACAGGATAATGAATCAATTCATATTCTTTGACCAGTATGCTTAAAACTTCAAGTTCATCGGAATCGGCAGAGCCTTCAGCAACACCGATTTGCATCAAATCATACACCCGCGCTAATGCGTCGTTATATTCTTTTTCTGTTTTAATTGGCTTTAACATAGCTTACAAAGATAAATTTATTATTGTCAAAGTATCTCCCGGTTCGAGTCCGGGTTTACTATAGTTAGTAAGTTAAAAGCCCTTGGCTGCAAGATTTGAAGTTTTTTGCATTGCGGATAATTTGTAGATTAGTGGTGCATGAAAACACCGGCCATATACTGAACGATCAACGGGAATTAAATGGCAGCTATCTTAATTACACGGGAACATGAAAACTATATTTGATAAGGAAACAAGAGAGGGGCTTATTGCCAGGATAAATAAGCTTGATGAAAACAGCAGCGCCCAATGGGGAAAAATGAATGTTTACCAAATGCTGAAGCACTGTACGCTATGGGAAGAAATGTTGCTGGGTAAAACGCAGTACCGGCAATCATTTCTTGGGCGCCTGGTTGGTAAAATGGCCCTGAAGGATATGATGAAAGATGAACCCGCGAAAAAGAATTTGCCCACGGTTCCGTCATTTAAGATAACCGGTAACGGCGATGTAGCTGCGGCGAAAGACGAATGGCTGGGCTTACTGGCAGAACACGCTACCAGGGAGCCTTCGGGTTTTATGCATCCGTTTTTCGGTCAGCTAACTGCGGAGCAAGCCGGTGTCATGGCCTATAAACATATCGACCATCATTTGCGGCAATTTAATGGTTAGCGATTGTAATAAAGGAAGCGGTTGGGCTTTAGTCCCGTTAGCGCTATATTGGGGGCAGGTTGCGTACACTGGCATTAACCTATTTTTAATATATTGCGATCACTAACACCCACACAATTTTCCTCAATGAAAACAAATATAAAATACCTGCTGGTTATGCTGTTATTAGCCGGCCTTAAAGGATTTGCACAGGACTATAAAGCGCAAATTGCCGGGCACCGTAAACAATACATGGCTGATTTTTTGGAGGATAAAAACTCGCCGCTTAAAAAAGACGACCTGCAGTTCCTGCGGTTTTATGATGCCGATAGTACTTATAAAGTAACCGCTAAAGCGGAGTTTATACTAAACGCGCCAACTTTTATTATGCCTGTATTTGTTGGCAACGGCAGCGATTATGTGAAATATGCGTTATTAAAAATGGTGGTGAAAGGTAAACCAATCGAACTGACCGTTTACCGCAGCATAGCCCTTGCCAAAGTAGCCGGGTTAAGCGATTATTTGTTCCTGCCGTTTACTGATGAAACCAATGGTAAAGGCACGTATGGCGGCGGAAGGTATATAGACCTGCGCGAAAAAGATTTTAAGGATAATACCGTAATAATTGATTTTAATAAGGCCTATAACCCCTATTGCGCTTTTAGTGCCGGATACGCCTGCCCCAAACCGCCCGGCGAAAACCAGCTACCTGTAGCAATTGAGGCAGGCGAAAAAATGTATGCGGGGAAACCGGGGCATTGATTTGTAAACAACGCCCCGTGGTATTTAATGCCTGTCGCCTACCGGAATAACGAAACCTGCTATGCCTGTAAATGCGTAGCCCTCAAAACCGTGGGCAACTTCGCCCCTGTTGGTTGTTAAAAAATGATCGCCGTTTATGCGGTTAAAGTAGGCAAAAAGCGGCACCAGCCTATCGCCCCTGGTTTGTGCTATATAGCAGGCCGGGCCTTCCAACACATAGCCATTGGCGCCACGCCTTAACTCGTCAAAGTTGGTGGTATAATAATGGTCGCCAACGCGCGAGTTAAAATACCGGAACAAAGGGACGATGCCGCGTTGCCTGTCGGCATGGTCAAAAACCATGCAGCTTGGGCCATCTAAAAACCAACCGTTAGCGCCGCTGCCGTATTCGTTAAAATTGGTGGTGTAATAATGTTTCGCCAGCTTTTGATTATAATATCTGTACAATGTTTGCTGGGCAAATACCCCGCTCACCATCAGCAATAACGCACTCAATAAGGCTATCTTTTTCATTTGATATAGGATTAATTTAATTTTTTAATTACCCGGGCAAAGTACGCAAATGCGGCTATACATCCTGGCTTTGTACTTTAACACGAATATGAGGAATTAGTTTAAAAAGGTTTTGATATTTTAAGGCGGGTAAGGTTTTGGCTGTTATATCTGTAAAGGTACACGCGTGCCGCCTGCACAAGCGGAGGCTATTAAAATATATCTTCAAAATCAACTTCAGTTTCTACTACTTCATAATATTGAACCATTCCTTTCGTACTATCTTTATGTGCTCTAACCTCACCGATTTTTAGATATTTATATTCGCCATTTGTAATTGTTTCTATTAACTCTTTTTCAAGATTTGTGGCTTTAACATTCAGTCTTCTTGTTGATTTTCCAAGTATTAAATTTAATGGTAGTATATCTCCAATTTTTAGTTTTGAAATTTGATTACTTAAGAAGTTTTTGAATTCCGAAAAATTTTGAAATATAGTTTCGAGATTGGCATTTAACTCTTTGTCTATTAGGTATAAATTTTTTAATAAATGCTCTATAATATCTAATACCACAAATAGTTGTTTAGGCTTTGGAATCGACATCTCATGAACGGAGTCATTGCCTAAAAAGCGAACAGCATGTAGCCTTTCCGCCTCTTTTTGGGTAATTAGTCCATTTTTTACCATTTTATTTATCTGAATATTTAAATCATTTCCAGTGATCGACTTATCCTTGCAAATAGCTTCAATAATGCCTCTATAGGCGATGGCTGTCAAAAGATAACATTTAGAAGAAAAAGCATTGATTGCTTCATCATATATATTACGTATTTCGTTTGGCAGGTAATAAGTATTTTTTAGCTTCCTATGGTTTTCTAAAAGTTGGGGGTAAGTACTAATTATTACGTCTGGCCCCCAATTTTCGTCGTCATATTGAATTGCCTGCTCGTAATCGACATTTTCAGTTCTATATGAAACTTTATCGCAACCAGCACATTGCACTATCGAATAAAAGTAAGTTTCTTGGTAATCATCAGGACCATCGACTTCCTTAAATGCAATAACCGCGTGATTCGTGGGTTTGTAACAATCTATGCAATAGTTTATTTTTTTATCTCCAATTTTCATTTGATATTTAGTTATGTTAAATATGATGGTTTATAACGCAATCCGCTTTTAAGTAAATTGCCACATGCTATTTTTTTGCTAATCGTAAAACAGAATGTATAGTAGCTAAATAGAAATAGAATATCCAACTGTACCATATAGCTTTATCATAATCTGTTTTTTGATCCTTATTATGATGCCGAATACCGAAATTGTTTGCTATATTAAATATGTCATTTTCATCCTTCTTATCTAAATTCTTTTTTATTGCCGGTCTTAAAAATTCTAAAACATCAGCTAACTCTCTGATAGATTCCTTTCGGTCATCTAAAGTCGATTTGTGTCGCCGGAATTTTATAATGGCAGAATCCACCCTCTTTTTTATGTTTTCGGTGTCATTGGATGGTATATCGGCATCAAATAAATTTGACAAACCATTTTCTGATAGTCTCAATATTTCTCCATTATCTGATATTTCAAAACCAGTTAGGTAGTCTTTTAAGATAGGATTCATTACTTCTCGAAAATATTTTTGTCCATCTTTATCATTAAATTCTTCATAGTGGTAGCCGCAGTTATTCCACTGATGATAATGCCCTGTAAGCCCTTGGGATGCATGATCATGTAAAAACTCAATCATATCGAATAAATCATCTTCTGAATAACTGGGAAGTTTTTCGTAAATTGGGAATAGGTTATCTTTTCTCAAGTTGACAAAAATCATTGATGTTATATCTTCACCAAGTTCTCCTTCAATGTATCCGTCTTCGCAATTAATACCGAAGTACTTTTGGAAAAATCCTTCCTTGCTCAACTTGTTATACGTAATTAAAAAAAGCTTCTTTAATACGTCCAAATTTACAGCCATGTCGGGAGTAATTTTTCCAGTTCTGACAGAATAGTAATTTCGTTTAATCATTTGTACGATTTCTTATATAAATATACATGTAATTTTTTGTCCCCCCTCAATCCTCCGGCCTCTCCCGCGCATCCGCCATCCTTACTATCCTCGGCTCAAATTTGGCCAGTACTTCTACCAGGTCCTGCTGGGCGGCCATAACGGTATGGATATCTTTATAGGCCATTGGGGCTTCGTCCATATCGCTGCCCATCAGGGTAATGCGTTTGTCAATAAGGTTGGCGGCAATAGCTTCTTTGTCTAACGTTTTAAAGGCCATGCTGCGACTCATTAAGCGGCCTGCGCCGTGGCTGGCCGAGTTGATACTTGCCGCATCGCCCTTGCCGCGCACCACAAAACCGGGTGTGCTCATGCTGCCGGGTATAATGCCCAATACGCCTTTACCGGCCGGTGTTGCGCCTTTGCGGTGTACCATCACTTCGGTACCATTGGCTAATTGCTCTTTCCACGCAAAATTATGGTGGTTCTCAATACGTGTTAACGGGGTAATATTTAGCGCGCGGGCAATTTTATTGTGTATCTCGTGGTGGTTGGCGCTGGCATATTCGCCGGCCAAATTCATGGCTATCCAGTATTCCTGCCCTTCGTCTTTATCCAGATCCAACCAGGCCAAATGCTTAGTTTCGGCGGGGAGCTTGGTTTTGATCATGGCAATTTTACTATAGTAATCCGCCACGCTGCCGCCAAACCCGCGCGAACCGGAGTGAGATAATAATGCCAGGTAACTGCCTGCGGGTATGCCATCCAAAGCGTCATCGGTTAGGGTGAGTTCGCCCCATTCCACAAAATGGTTGCCCGTGCCGCTGGTGCCCAATTGTGCGTAAGCTTTATCCTTTAAGTTGCGTATCACCTTGGTTTCGTTCCAGGTATTACTGTCAAACAACGAACTGTCGAAATACGATTCGGTGGTACAGCCAATGCCGAAATAGGTATGGTCAACCAATAAGTTTTTCAACTTTTCGGTTTCGGTATCAACCATAGTAGCGGGCAAATCAAAAATGCTTAAACACATGCGGCAGGCAATATCCACCCCAACCGCGAAGGGGATAATAGTATTAGCCGTTGTAGCCAATACCCCGCCTATGGGCAGGCCATAACCCTGGTGCGCATCTGGCATCAAAGCGCCGGCAACGGCTATAGGCAATTGAATAGCGGTGCGCATTTGTGCCAAGGCCCCCACCTCAATATGCTCAATACCATAAACCGGGAACTCCGCAATATCTTCTTTTAAGGCAAAGTTGGTGCGTTGCTGTTTTAAAAACTTGCCCTCTTTGCGTAACGCGATGATGTTGTCGGCCAGGTTTTTCAGTTTGCCGCGCTTTTTTAAAGCGTAGGGCATAGGGTCGTCAATAAGCGCTTCCAAATTGGCTAATATTTGCAGCTTGTCCATTACGCCATGTATTAACAAACCATTAGCCACGCGGCTAAAGCTTTCTAATATTTTATCATCGTTAATGCCTAAGGCTTTTAACTCGATGTTGGTTATTTGCCCCCCGGCCCCCTGAAGGGGGAGTTTATCGGCATTCAATTCCCTTTTCATAAAATCATATCTAAGCCCCCCTCTAAATCTCCCCCGGTACGCCACCGCTAAGGCTAAGGCGTACGAGGTTGGGGAGACTTTTGGATTTTCTTTAATTTATTGATTCACCCTGCTATTTTTTTAAGTCTCTCCCTACCGGGGAGAGATTTAGAGAGGGGCTTCACACCACAAAGAAATACACTACCTGCGCAATGTATTTGCGCAGTAAAAAATAATTTAATAAATTTCAACAATAAATCCGAAACGGCGTAGCCCTCTTTAACACCATTAAAAACAAACATTAGTTAAAAATCGAACATTCGAAACGGCGAAGCCTTCTTGAACACCATTGAAAACAAACAATAGTGAAAAATCCGAAATCAAAAAATGCCTGTAAACCGCAACGCCCTTATCCGCTACCGAACTATTGACAGTTGCCTGCAAAACAGGTATAAAAAGTGGACGCTGGACGATTTGATAGCTGCCTGCGCCGATGCTTTGTATGAATACCAGGGCATTAATACCGGTGTGAGCCGCCGCACCGTACAAGCGGATATGGAAATAATGCGCAGTAATAAACTGGGTTACGAGGCGCCGATTATAGTGGTTGATAAAAAATATTATACCTATGCCGATAAAAGCTACAGTATTACCAATATACCGCTCAACAACCACGATATGCAGGTATTGGGCGAGGTAACCAGCCTGCTGCAACAGTTTAAAGGCTTTAACCATTTTGCCGACCTGAGCGAAATGGTGAGCAAACTGGAAGATAAAATATATACCCAAAAAACGTTGAGTCCGCCGGTTATTGATTTTGAAAAGAACGATAACCTGAAGGGGCTGGAGTGGATAGAGGTTATCCGCAAGGCTATTGTGGCAAAAAATACGCTTTGGGTAACCTACCAGTCGTTTAAGGCGCGCGAGGCCAATGCCTTTTGTTTCAGCGCCTATTTGCTGAAAGAGTACCGTAACCGGTGGTTCGCGCTGGGGCAGTCGCATAGGAATAATTCGCCTTTGTTAACCCTTGCGCTCGATAGGATACAAGCCATTGAGGTGCATGAAGATGCTTACCGCGAAAACAACATAATTAACCTGGCTACATATTATAGCGATGTATTGGGGGTAACCAAAAGCCCCAATCAGCACGATTGCGAAGTGGTGTTTTGGATAGATGCCGATAACGCGCCTTATGTAATTACCAAGCCGCTGCACCCCACACAAAAACTATTGAGCCAGGATGATACCGGCAAAATTTTCAGTATCCGGGTAATTCCCAATTTTGAACTGGAGCGCGAGCTTTTAGGTTTTGGCGCAAAGCTGAAAGTATTGGGCCCCCGGCCATTGGTTAAGCGGATAAAAGAGCAGCTTTTAACAGCGTTGGATCATTATCACCAGGATAAAAGCGATGGGGTGTAGTAGGGTAAAACCGTTATGTTAGGGTAAGTCCTAATGAAAAGATACTGCCGTTAATGCATCATCGGCGATAACTCACCCCGCCGACGCTACGCTGGGCGACCCTCTCTACCGAAATCGGTAACGAGGGTTGGGAAAATCAAATTCCCTCTTTTTTGTGCGAAGCGAAGAGAGGGTGGTCGAGCGAAGCAATGACCGGGTGAGTAATCGCCGACAAATGCCACTGTTTTTATATCAACAATGAAAAGTTTTTTCGCTATTATTACATTATCAATACTGCTGTAAGGCTTTGCCGAACAGGGTGGTTGACCATTAAAAGCAATATTTCCTTATCACCTTATTTTTGCCGCAATATGCCCCATAAACTTCACGAAGCCAACTTAGAAGGGTTACGCGGGCTGGCCGCTTTTATGATCGTGTTCTGCCATATTTTTACGTACAAGCAGGAGTTAGACCCTAACCTCATCATATCTGCAATAGGCAATTATACCGCCGACGGGCACTTTAGCGTACTCATCTTTTTTTGTTTATCGGGCTATGTTATCGGTATATCAAACAAACAACAATTAAAAACCCGGGCCGATGTGCTGGCTTATTTAAAAAAACGCTTTATAAGGTTATACCCTATTTACCTGGTTAGTATATTATCTATTGTGTGTTTTATTAATAGTCAGCAAATTGGCTTGTTGATCAAGCATCTTTTCTTTGGGCAGGTATTGCTTGGGCCGGTATTTTATGAAAACAACCCGCTATGGTCGCTCAACTACGAGGTCATATTTTACCTGTTGTTTATACCCTTATCGCTATTTGAGTTATCGCCTAAAAAAGTGTTGTTAACCGCTTTAACCATTGCGTTTATCAATACTGTTCTGCATTCGTATTATCATACGCCATCCCTGTTATCATCATATTTGCTGGGTTTTGTTTTCTGGTTGTCGGGGCTTATACTATCTCAATATTCATCAAAAAAAAACAGCACCCCGCTATCGGCTAATTTTGTTGTCAGCACTTTTTGCTTAATACTTGCCAGTAAGTATATCATCAACTTACCGCCTAAGCTGGCTGGTTTGTTTAATTTTCCCGAAACGGTGCCGTGGATAAGCAGGGCAATACCTTTAAGCGATATGCTGATACTGCCTTTTTGCGTGGCTTATATATTATTATTAACCAATATTAATTTTCGTTACCGTAAGGCGGTTATTATTATCCTGTACGCCTTCCCTCTGCTTATTTTTGCAAACGCGTTTTTGAAACATAACTGGGCCGTGGTAGCCATACCCGTAACTTTTTATTGCGCAAGCCTGTTGTTACTCAATCCCAACTTCCTAAAAAACACGACGGCTGCTTTGGTGAAATTAATGATATACCTGGGCAGTATATCGTACGCGGTATATGCTATGCACTTTCCTATACTTTCGTACTTTCATAGCATAACCTTTTTTTCGGGGTCAATATTTACTTTCAATATCCGTATGATTATTTTCTTTATTATTTTGATTGGGGTATGTGTGTTTTTAGAAAAATATATGCAGCCCAAAGCAAAAAAGTATTTGAATAAATTATTGACTAAAACCTAAACCGGCTTTTGGATTTATTGCCAACTGTCAAAAACAAAGCGGGTTATGTATTTTGATTTTATTTGTTTTTAAAAACAGAATAAATAATCAATTATTTATTCTGTATATTTATTATTCAATCTTTTTACTGTCGGCAAAAGCTAAATAATCAACATTAATTCATCTGTACTATCTGATAAATGTATGATAAGCGAAAAATACCAGGAAGAAATATTCAAATCTGTATCGTCGCCGATGATTGTTTTACTTCCGGATGCGCCCCGGTTTTCGATAGTTGAAGTGAATAGCGCCTATAGGCGATTAAAAGAGCTTAACGGGCAGGAATTAATTGGGAAAGGCTTTTTTGAAGTTTTTGATAATAACCCGCATTATGGGCTGCATGGCTGGAGGGATTCGCTGGAAAACGTGTTGGCTAAAAAAACCCCCGATAAAATAGGCCGCCGCGCGTATGAGCTTCCGGTGCAGGATACGTTAAACAAGCTGGTAAAATATTGGGAGGTAGAAAACGCCCCGGTTTTAAATGATGATAATGAAGTTGCATTTATTGTTTGTAAGGTTACCGACCTTACCGAAGATGTTATTAGCCACAACCATACCGAACGCGCTTTAACAGACTCGCGCAATCAAATTTACGCGTTACTGCAAACCGTAGAAGGGATAGTATGGGAAGCAGATGCGGATACTTTACAATTTACTTTTGTAAGCGACCATGTAAGCCCCATTTTAGGCTTTTTGCCGCAGGAATGGCTGGCGCAACCCCGGTTTTTGGAGGCGCATATCCATCCTGATGATAAAGAGGAGGTTGCTAATTATTATAAATTAAAGAGCCTGCCGCGCAAAAGCTATTCGTTTGAGTACAGGATGATAAAAGCCGATGGTAGCACGGTATGGATAAAAGATACTGTTTCTGTAATTGCCGAACATGAAAAACCGCCACTACTCAGGGGGTTAATGCTGGATATTACTTCAACCAAACGCTTAAGTAACCTGGAGAGTTTAGAAAGAAAGGTTTTAGAATTTAATTCAAAAAGCGGCGTAACCATGCAGGAGGTATTATCCTATTACCTGGAAGGGATCGAGGCGTTGTTCCCGCAAATGCAATGTTCCATACTACAAGTTAAAAACAACCGGTTATATAAATTGGCATCGCCTTCGTTGCCGCCCCCTTATGTGGAGGCTATACAAAACCTCCCTATTAATGAAAATGCCGGATCATGCGGCACAGCGGCTTTTTTGAAACAAAAAGTAATTGTTAGCGATATTGAAAATGATATAAGATGGGCAGATTATAAACACATTGCCCTGCCTTATAATTTGCGTGCCTGTTGGTCGCACCCGGTAATTAACCCGGCCGGCGAAGTAATGGCCACATTAGCCATGTATTACCGGGTGCCCAAAACACCCGATGATGAAGAACTGAAAGCGATTGAGCGCGTAACCGCCATTTTGAAGATCATTTTAGAGAACCAGCAAAAAACAGAAATAATAGCCGAAACCAACCTGCTGATGGCCCAGGGGCAGGAGCTGGCACACTTTGGTAACTGGCGTTGGGATGTGCAAAGCAATATAGTAAGCTGGTCCGATTCGCTTTACGCTATATATGGATTAAGCAAAAACGACTTTAAAGCCACCTTTGAAGGGTACCAGGAAAGGTTGCACCCCGAAGATAAGGAACGGGTGTATAATATTATTGCCAATGTTTTAAAAACCAACGAAGATGTTGAATTTGAGGAAAGGATAGTACGCCCAAATGGCGAGATCAGGTATTTAAAATCATGGGGGAAGTTAAAATCAGACCCGGATGGACTGCCGCTTGAAATGGTAGGCGCTTGCCTGGATATAACAGAAAGTAAAAAAACGCAGGAAGAACTGCAGGCCAGCGAATCGCGGCTGCGGACCCTTGCCGATTCGCAAACCAACTATGTTATCCGTATTGGTTTAGATGGGAAATATATCTACCATAACAAAAAGTACATGGAAGATTTTAAATGGCTGTTGAGCGATAAAAACCTTACCGATACAAACGCCGCCATTACCGTTCAGCCTTATCATCACCAACGGGTAACTGAAGCTAAGGAAAATTGTATCCGTAACCCCAATAAGGTTTACCAGGTTGAGATTGATAAAATACAGCAAGATGGAAGCACCAAACCAACCTTATGGCATTTTATAGGTTTGCCAAATTCAAAAGGGGAAACTATTGAAATTCAATGCATAGGGCTTGATGTTACCGATCTTAAACAAGCCGAAAGCGCTTTGAAAAAGAGCAACGAACGTTTTGAATATTTTAACAAAGCAACTTTTGACGCCATTTTTGATTGGGATATATTAACCGGGAGCGTTAAATGGGGCAATGGGTTTTATGAACAGTTTGGCTTTGACAGGGATATGGAAGATCATACTTTTGAGCAATGGGTATTACAGGTACACCCTGCCGATATGGATAAAGCGCAACATGGGTTGCAGGAGGCCATAAAAGATAAAACACAGGGTAATTGGAGCGGCGAATACCGGTTTAAAAAAGCCGACGGTAATTATGCTCATGTGGAAGGGAATGCTTATATTGTAAGGGACGAAAGGGGCTACGGCACCAGGATGATAGGGGTGTTAAGGGATATTACCGAAAGGCTGGATTACATTTCGGCTATTGAAAAGCAAAATCAAAAACTACTGGAAATAGCCTGGATGCAATCGCATGTGGTTAGGGCGCCGCTTTCAAAAATAATGGGGTTAACAGACCTGATCAAAAACTATCCCAACAGCGATATTGAAAAAAGCCAGTTGTTGGAACACCTGTTGTCTTCATCATACGAACTGGATGAAATTGTACGAACCATATCCGAAAAAACAGAGCAAATTGATTTTAAAGACGATGCAGATTAAAACAGGCTTATCTCATTAGTTTTAAATTGCAACACTACAGGTACAACACCCATTTTTTATACAGATCTTCGCAGGTTTTAATGGTGTTACCCACCGGTTTTGACGGAAAGTGTTGTTCGCTTTGGTTTTTGTTTGCCCATTCCCAGTCAAATTTAGCCCGCTGCTTGTTAAATGCTTTCATGTCGGGTTCGGTGCCGGTTTTTATGGTTTTGCGCAACTCGTTAAAAAACAGCTCCCATCGCCCTTTATAATAAGTGCTTATCAACCCGGCCCAGTCTTTGGCGGCATAATCCGTGGTAACATTGTCTTCGCCGCCCCAGGTAGTTATCAATACCCGCGCGCTTTTTTCATAATAGTTTTTCTCGGCGTCGGTGGTGCCAAAATCCCTCGCCTGGTCAAGCCAGTTACCTAATAGCAATTCCTGCTGGGTGGCCGCCAAAGTATTTACATCATCACATAACGCGGTAAATAGCCCGGTGTATTTTTCAAAGGTT
>JABDBT010000065.1 GCA_013288465.1 Bacteroidota bacterium
GGAATTCGCCTTTGGCTATGTCAAGGCTAATGCTGTTTAAGGCTAAGGTTTCTACCGTGTTGGTGCGGTAAACTTTCTCGATGTTTTGTAAACTTATCATTTTGTTAGTTTTGAATTATTGAGTTAGTGAATTATTGATCTATTTATAGGTTATCTTTTCGTTTCGTTCAAAGTCATATAATGACAGGTAGCGCAATTGATAATAAGCGCTCCAAAAATCGCGGAGCGATTGTACATAATCTCTTTTGGCCTGGTCGTTCTCTGTAAAAGCAATGCTCAGGTCGGTTATGCTCAGGTCGCCCAATACATACCGCTCACGGGCTATTTTGTATTTTTCTGAGGCAATGCTATCCGCTTCGGCGGTATAAGCCAATTGTTCTTTCATCACATTAAATAAGGAAACCTGCGTTACTATTTGCTGCTTAAAAGTTTGCTTGTCCTGTTCAACCGAATACTCGGTAAATTGCTGATTTGCCTCGGCAGTTTTTATTTTAGCTTTTGACCGCCCCCAGTCCAGTACAGGTATGGAGAATTGCAGTTCAAGTAGTTGCTGGTTTTGAGGCGAACGGTAAATGCCTGGAATACTGGTGGCCGAGTTTGAAGTGCCCAGGTTCGCTGTTAAGGTTGCCGTTAAACCAGTCTGCCCGCGGGCCAAAGCAACATCGCGTTTGGCTTCGGCAACACGGCGCATAAATGCTATCGCATCTGATCGGTTTGCAAAGGCTTCTGTCAAAACCCTGTCGGCTGTTACAGTCATCTGGCTTATGGTTTCGGGCACTACCAGTACAATTTTATTCTCACCTTCCTGGCCTGTATAGCTGCGCAAATTAAGGGTTGCTATCTCTACATCGCGTTTGGCTGTGCCCACTGCTTTTTTGGCATTCAACTGCTCCAGCTGCAATTGCAAAATTTCATTTTTCGATACTTTTCCAAGTTCAAATTTCAGGTTGGCGACCTGCAATATCTTTTGCGTATTTGCAAGGTTTGCCGTAGCTGTCTCCAGGTTCACCTGGGCAAGCAGCAAGTCGAAAAAATAGCCGGTTACGGTAATTGATATTTGTTCCTGCGCTTCAATATAAGCCTGCCTGCTTTCGTTGTATAATAAAGGCTGTATCTTTTTGTCCCACTTTAAAACGTTAAACTGGCCCAGCGGCTGGCTAAAACCAATGGCATAAGGCTGCCCATTGTATAACACACTTTTTGAATTAAAATCATCAAACCGCTGTAGCTGCGTGGCACCATAAATAGTTGCCCCGGTTGCTGTGATGGTTTGACTAAAATTTAAAGTAAGCGCCGAGTTATCATAGTGTATGGGCTGAAATAATATGCTGCCATCCGGCTGTACAACCGGTGTGCTGGTTTTACTATAGCCCGGCAAATTGCCGCTTAATGATAGTTGCGGCTGATAGTTTGACTTAAAGGTACGCCACTGCCAATACTTGGTTTCTTTGGTAGTAGCAGCCTGTTTGGCAGCAATGGAATTATCTTTTGCCATTTCAACAACCTGTTTCAACGATAGCCTGGTGGTATCGCCATCAGCTGCAAAAACTCCGTTGCAACTCATAAACAGTAATATAATAATGTATAGTGTTTTCATCTTTTTTGTCTGAACCTTGATTATTTAGATTTTAGGATTTCATGATCTTTGAAGCAACTAATCTCTAATCACCAATTAACTAATCTCTAATCTTTAACCTCAACTTCCTTTGAATTTTTATACTCGTTCATATCTGAGGTTATCACCACATCGCCCGGTTTAACCCCATCCTTTATCTCCACAAAATCAAAATTGGTTAGGCCAATGTGCACGGTACGCCGCTCGGCTTTTCCGTTGTTTAGCACAAAAATATCCTGCAAAGTTGGCCCCTTAAATGCCGGGCCGTTGGCTACCTTCATGATATGACTATGTGTAGCTGTAATCAAATAAACATCCACCTTCATATTGGGGCGAAGCTGTTTATTGTTACGTTCATCTAACTGAATATCAAACGAGATAATGCTATTTTGTATGGATGGCGAAACGTTTACCACATGCCCGCGTAATTGATCGTCATTAACAAGCACAATGACAGGTATCCCGGCGTGTAACTGATCTAAAGAATTATCCGAGATACTGCCCTGTACTTTAAAGCTTCCCAAATCGGCAATGCGGGCAATAGCCTCACCCTCTTTAACATTAGCGCCTATGTTTTTATTTACATAAGTTACCACGCCTGCACGGGGTAGCAATAATGTCGGCCAGGTTTAGTTTGCGTTGAAGGGCATCCAGATCGCCGTTTAATATGCTGGCAGCAATTTCGGCTTCCTTAATTTCTATCTGCATGGTTTGCTGCTTGTTTTTGATCTCGTTTTCAAGCTGCTTTTTTTCCAGCTGCGCTACTTTCAGGTTCAACTCGGCCTGCTCAATACCTTCGCGGGTACCACCACCGGCGGCAAATAAGCGTTTGGCATTTTCAACCGCATCGGCCAGGTTGCTGATATGCAGCTGTTTGATATCGTTGTTTGACTGAATATCGAAGAAGCTTTTATTGAGGTCGAGCTTTAATTTCCTGATGTCGTTTTGCTTCGATTCCAGTTGAAATTTCAACTTTTCATAATCGGTTTGGGTGGCCGATTTATCAAGCGTCAATATCGACTGGCCCGCTTTTACTTTATTACCGGCATCCATAATTACGTTTTTTATAGAAGCGTTGATGGGGCTCGTTAAAATCTCCTCAAACTCGGGCAAAACCTCGCCCGTAGCGTTTATGGTGTTTTCAATATTCCCGGTAGTTACAACCGCGGTTGTTATTTCTGATTTTTTGATGGTTGACTTAAATGTAGTCCTAACCAACCATACCGCGCCGGCAAGCGCTGCTACACTTATCAGCGTAATAACAACCGCATTCTTCCTGTTTTTCGACGTAACTTCTTGTGTAATTTCTGTATCCATATAGTACCTTGTATTGCATAGTTTTAGCAACATACGTACCAATGTTAAATATTTAAATATAAGGCACTTACATTTTTAATAGATTAAAAAAGCGACCGATAACGGACAAAATTTTCGAAAACGGACAATATAACAGGCGAAAACGGCGTAAAAAATGATAACGCTGATGCGATATGCGGAAACTAAATGGGATCAAGTACAGGTTTTGTACAGAATTATTGGAGATATTTAAATCAAAAAACCTAAAAAATGAAAAAGACTATTTTAACTATCGCGGGACTACTTTTAATTAGCTTAGCGCCAAAAGTTTTGCACGCGCAAACCTATGTATTAGATAAAACTATTGACCTTACAGGCGACGGAGGTTATGATTATGTATCGATCGACAAAGCAAATAATCGTTTATATGCTTCACATGGTACTATGGTTAATGTAGTTGACCTGGCTACCGAAAAACAAATTGGCGTAATTGAAAACATGAAAGGCGTACATGGTATTGCTATTGATAATAAAGCTAATCGGGGTTTTATAAGCGATGGCAAAGCAAACGCTGTTGTAGCTTTTGATTTAAAAAACATTAAAAACCCTGGCAACCATACAGGTTGATGCCAAGGGCCCTGATGCAATTATGTATGATTCTTATACCGATCGTATTTTTAGTATTAACGGCGAAAGTAATAACGCATCTGTTGTTGACCCAAATACGCTTCAGCAAGTTGGAACAGTTGCCCTGGGCGGCGCGCCTGAGTTTGCCGTATCAGACGGTAAGGGGTTAATATACAACAACCTCGAAGACAAAAACAGCCTGAATGTGATTGACGCTAAAACATTAAAGGTAATTAAAAACTACCCGTTAGCGCCCGGTGGCGGCCCAACAGGCTTAGCTTTGGATGAAAAAAATCGCCGCGCTTTTTCTGTATGCCGCCAAAATAAAGGCATGGAAGTTGTAGATATTAATAACGGCAAGGTAATTGCAACCATACCCATAGGCGCAGGTGTTGACGCGGTGGCTTATGACCCGGAAACTAAGCTGATATTTTGCTCAAACGGCGATGCCACTACTACCATTATTAAACAGGAGTCGGCCGATAAATACAGCGTGATACAAACCCTGGCAACACAAAATCGTGCTAAAACAATGGCATTGGATGCTAAGACCCATAAAATATATTTAAGCGTGGCCACGTACGAAACAGGCACACGTAAAGTAGTGCCTAACACATTTAAAGTATTGGTTTACAAGCTACAATAAAATAATACGTGGTATTGTAAAAAAATATATTTATTATTGAAGATTAAGTAATTTAAATTCAAGTTAAATTATTTAGAAATACCCCTGTTTAACCTGATTTAAATTACTTGATCTTCATAAAAGTTTATGATTAAAAAGACTGATTTTGTTTATTCGCAGGTTTCTGAGCCGCACCGGATGCGGACCAAGCAAATTTTAAAGCAGTTTCCTAATTTAAGGAACCTGATAGGCAAAAATCCGAATACTATTTTTGCTATTATTGGCCTGGTTGCATTTCAAATAGTTTTGGCGTGGCTGCTGCGCGATCAATCATGGTGGTGGGTATTTGGCGCTGCTTATTTATTGGGCGCTTTTGCTGATCATGCCTTGTTTGTAATGATACACGAATGCGCGCACCAACTGCTGTTCAAAAACCGATCGGCCAACCGCTGGGCTGGTATATTTGCCAATTTGCCGCAAGTTTTTCCAAGTTCGATATCCTTCGAACGTTACCATATTAAGCACCATTCATTCCAGGGCATACACGAGCTTGATGCCGATCTGCCTAACAAATGGGAAGCAAAACTGATCAACAACTCGTTTTTAGGTAAAGCTTTATGGCTGCTATTTTTCCCGGTATTCCAACTGTTCCGTTTATCAAGATTGCGCGAAATTCAAACATTTGATATCTGGATAGTGATCAACCTGGTGGTACAGGTAATTTTTACTGCCGCCGTATGGTACTTTTTAGGCTGGCACTCGTTAGCGTTTTTGTTATTGAGTTTCTCCTTCTCGGTTGGTTTGCACCCATTGGGCGCCCGCTGGATACAGGAACATTACCTAACCCATAGCGTTGAGCAGGAGACCTATAGCTATTATGGTAACTTTAATGTGGTAGCTTTTAACGTAGGTTTTCATAACGAGCATCATGATTTCCCTTCCATACCATGGAATAAACTACCGGAAATAAAGAAAACCGCCCCCGAGTATTATGATACGCTATACTTTCATAAATCATGGACCAAACTATTCTTCCGCTTTTTGTTTGACAGGGAGATATCGCTATTCAACAGGATATTGAGAAAAGAAAGAGGCAAAGTAGCCCTTACCGATGTATCCAAACCGGATGTGGAAATGCAACTAAACTAAAATATTAAAGGGCTTTGAAAGAAGCCCTTTTTTGTGGGTTATTCCTTTTGAATTTATAGATTGGCGTGATTTTCTTATCTTGCATTAAAATCAGATTATATGTCATCACCAAAAAAAGAACTTCCCGAAGCTGGCAAACAGGCCGGTTTTGTCACCGAATCAGAAGATGAGCGTTTGCGAAGAGACATATATCGCCCGGATATGGAGAAATTCAGGTTATTTACCCAAATGCTTCGTAATAACAAAATCTATAACAGGATAAAAGTAACCCATAAGTAAGCGGGCTATGGACATGCTTGACGAAGATTTACTTCGATTTTGGAAAAGTCTTTTTCAACACAAAGTCAACTATATTATGGTTGGCGGATTTGCTACACGCTTTCATGGCTTCAATCGCAACACGGAAGATTTAGACTTATGGCTTGAGGACACATTAGAAAATCGAAAAAATCTCAGGGCTGCTTTCAAAGAATTAAATTATGGAGATTTCCCTTCATTAGAAACAATGGAATTTGTTCCGGGCTGGACAAACTTTTATGTAGGGGATGGAATTGTATTGGATATAATGACCAATATGAAAGGACTGGAAAATTTGACATTTAGAGAATGTCATGAACAGGCATCTATAGCCGATCTTGATGGCATCGAAATACCTTTTCTACACATCAATCAATTGATCATCAATAAAAAAATAGTAAATCGCCCTAAAGATCAGGTTGATGTTAGTGAATTGGAGAAAATCAAAAAAATTCGCGGCACAGATTAAATATTAGAATTTGCTGATATATAGTTTATGAACTATTGTAGCTTTATTCATGGTTTGCTGTATCTTATATAGCCGGGTAGCCATTTCAAAGCGCTCTTTGTAGCTTCGTTTCAAACCTTCTTTTAAAAGTTCAATTTCAGCCTGGTCAAATGTTTGCTTGTCTTTTTCCATAAAATACACTCCCTAAAATCCTATCAAATTTATGCAAAAAGACGTTATTAATCAATAAAAACGGATTGTTGTTCATAGCAATTACAAACATCTTAATAGCTAATACATCAAATTTTTGCCCGGATAACGCGTTATATCTATAAATTTGCAAAGTATCAGTATTAAAAGTTAATGCCCCGACTTAAAAAACGAAATATATTAATAGTAATTATTGTTGTTCTTTTTGGTGCTTCCTATGCCAGGCATAGGTATGAGGCAAAAGAAATTACAATATCAGGCCAGCTGCGGGACAAAGAGATGGACGAAATTTCGGGCATCGCAGCATCCGGCGTGTTTAAAGATATTTACTACATCCATAATGATAGCGGCGATACCAGTCGTTTTTTTGCCATAACACCCGATGGCACGCTAAAAACCACCATCTATTATAAGGGCGACCCTACTGTAAAACAAGCTGTGGTTGATTGTGAAGACATAGCCGTTGGCCCCGGCCCGGTAAATGGTAAAAGCTACGTTTACATGGGCGATATTGGCGATAATGACGCGGTAAGAAAGTACATTACCATTTACCGCATGGAAGAGCAACCTTCATGGGCAAAAGATAGCCTCACACATACCACCGCCGTTCCGCTTCATTTAAAATACCCCGATGGGCCAAAAGATGCGGAAACCTTAATGATAGACCCGGTTGAAAAGCTCATTTACATCGTTTCGAAAAGGAAAGATACCGTAAAGATATATACCACGCCGTTAAGCTATAAAGCCAATGATACCCTGTTGCTCACCAAACGCGGCAAGTTATTTTTTGAAGGTATTAAACCTTTTAAATGGGTCACCGCAGGCGATATTTCAAAAGACGGGCAGCAAATACTGCTTAAAAACTACCAGAAGGTTTACTACTGGCAACGTGCAAATAATGAACCCATTTGGCAAACCATGCAAAGAAAGCCCCGCGAATTACCTTACCAGGTAGAAAAACAAGGCGAAGCCATTGGCTTTACCCCCAACGGTAAAGGCTACTATACCACCAGCGAAGGGGTGTTTTCCCCCATATATTATTATAAAATACCCGGTAAATAATTGTTAATAATACCCCGTAAAATGTGTATGATTTATTGAATAAATATTTATAATTTTAGATATAAAACCTTAAGTCATGAAAAGAAAGATACTCTCTGTCACCACATTGCTTATTTGCAGTGCTATGATCTGCTTTGCTGTTATAGTTGATTTAACAGGTAAATGGACCGGCATGTTAAAAACACCCGACGGCGCCGAATTTCCGCTTACATATACTTTTAAAGTGGATGGTACAACCCTAACCGGCGCTTTGCAGGGGCAGCAGGGCGATATACCCATAACCGAAGGCAAGGTGAATGGTAATGACTTTTCGTTTAAGCTTGATTTTAACGGAACACCAATTGTAAATACCGGTAAATATTATGTTGATTCGATAGGTATTGATGCCGAGGTAAACGGCACCAAATTCCATACCATGCTTAAACGTGTTCCTAATTAAAAACTGATCTTATACAGTGCCTCTAAAAACTCTCCTTTTCCTCTCTACCGGAGAGGAATTAAAGGTGAGGCTAACTAAAAAACGAGTTTTTAGAGACCCTTATATTCAATATTTACAGGCCCTTCCGTACCGGAAGGGCTTTTTACTTTGTAATGATCTTACTTTTGTAATACCGGGCTACCTTTGCAACAGCAAATTTAAAGATATGAAAGTAGAGATCTGGTCGGATGTGATGTGCCCGTTTTGTTATATTGGTAAACGCCGGTTTGAAGAGGCATTAGAACAGTTTACCCATAAAAATGATGTGGAGATAGAATGGAAAAGCTTTCAGCTTAACCCCGATCTTAAAACCGATACAACCGTTAACATTACCCAGTACCTGGCAGATGCCAAAGGCTGGACGCTTGATTATGCCAAACAATTAAACAATAACGTTACCGAAATGGCAGCCGGGGTTGGCTTAACCTATGATTTTGATAAAGCCGTAGTTGCCAATAGTTTTGACGCGCATCGTTTTGCCCACCTGGCAAAAGCACACGGCTTAGGCGACCAGGCCGAAGAAGCCCTGTTTAAAGCCTATTTTACCGAAGGCAAAAACATTGCCGACCATGCCACCTTAACCCAATTGGGCACAGCTATTGGCCTCAATGAAACCGAAACAAAACAAACCCTTGCGAGTGAGGCTTATGCCGAAGATGTAAAACATGATATAGCCGAAGCCAGGTATTTAGGTATAAGGGGCGTTCCGTTTTTTGTGATGAATGGTAAGTATGCGGTATCGGGCGCGCAAATGGTGCCTGTATTTGCCGAAACACTTGAGAAATCATACAATGAGTGGCAAACAGAAAACCCGAAACTAACTATTATTGAAGGCGAAAGCTGCGAACCGGGCGGGGATTGTTAACCCCAAAAAAAGTCATTGCTGAGCGATAGCGTGGCAATGACGTTTAGGGCACCCTTACACCGCCGCCCTTTCAGCTACCTTCCCAATAGTAAGCCCCTGCACTACGATAGAAAATACCACAATAATATAAGTGATCAGCACGAACTCATCATGATGCATGTTTTGCGGTAATGATAAGGCCAGCGCTACGGATATCCCTCCTCTTAAACCTCCCCAGGTTAATATCAGGGTGGCATTTTTTTCAAACTTTATCCATAACCGTAAAAATAAAACAGGGATGGTTATTGACAGGTAACGCACCAACAAAACCAACACGATCATCACACATCCTATCAACATAATGGTGCTATCCATTTTTATAACCAGCATTTCCAGGCCTATAAGCAGGAATAAGATAGCGTTAAATATTTCATCTATCAGGTCCCAGAACTTCCCCAGGTAATCTCTTGAAATTTCTGACAGGCCCTCTGCTTTTCCCTTAGTGCCTAATATAATACCCGCCACAATAATGGCCAGCGGCGCCGACAGGTGAAAATGATCGGCCACAGCATAACCGCACATAACTACAGTTAGTGTTATTAAAACCTCTACCCTATAATTATCAATCGATCTTATCAGCAAATAAGCCACATAGCCTAATAATCCTCCAAATATCAAGCCGCCACCAGCTTCTTTTAAAAACAATATCGCAGTGCCTGTTACCGAAAATTTATCCATACCATTTACAGCTACTTCCATTATGGTTAAAAAGATCACCACACCAACGCCATCATTAAAAAGCGATTCGCCTGCAATTTTCAACTCTAATGATTTTGGGATACCCGCCCGCTTCAATATGCCCATAACGGCAATAGGGTCGGTTGGCGAAATTAAACCGCCAAACAGCAGGCAATAAATGTATGGTACCTGTAAACCAAACAATATAAAAAGGTAGTAAGCCATTACACTTACTAAAAAAGTAGATATAAACGTGCCAACAGTAGCCAATACCAGTACCGGCCATTTTTCTTTATTCAGTTTATTGGCATCAATATGTAAAGCGCCGGCAAAAAGCAAAAAGCTCAGCATGATCTTCATCAGCACCTGCTCAAAATTTATGTTTGATACCAGCGCCAATGCTTTTGATGACAATAACGGCACGCTATGCCCTATTATAGCTATCAAAATAGATGATAGTAACGATAGCACCATAATACCAATGGTGGGCGGCCATTTTATCCAGCGGTCATTTACATAAGCAAATATGGCTGCTAAAAATACCAATACAGATATTATTTGATAAATTCCCAATGGTGTATGCGCTAAAGTTGCCTAATTTAATATAAATTACATAAATAAAGAGCCAAGATATTAGAGTCAGGAATCAAGATAAAAACAAAACAGGTTTAGTATTGCCCTATACCAATGCAATTCTTTCCTATTTTTCTGTTTTCTTGATTCTTGGTTCTTTGCTCTTGATTCTCTTTTAATATTAATTCAAAGTCATAAAAACAACATTCCTAACTTTTTGTAGAAATTAGTCAGGATTATATGGTATTAGTAATACCTTTGCACAACTAAATGGATACCGTAAACAGCACAAACCCCATCGTACACAAAAGAGGCGCGAAGTTTAAAAAACGCGTTACCGGTTTCTTTATATCGCTGTACGATATTAACAAGTTTATCCTTCGTTTTTTTAGGGAAGCATTTGTCCCTCCCTTTGAGTTTAAGGAGATAATGCGCCAGTGTTACGAGGTTGGTGTGCGTTCATTTACCTTGATCACCTTAACCGGCTTTATTGTGGGTGTTATTTTCACCAAGCAATCGCGACCCTCATTATTACAATTTGGCGCGTCGTCCTGGTTGCCGTCGTTAGTATCAATAGCTATTATGCGCGCATTGGCGCCATTGGTTACGGCATTGATAGCTGCCGGTAAAGTAGGCTCAAGCATTGGCGCCGAGTTAGGTTCCATGCGGGTAACCGAACAAATAGATGCCATGGAAGTATCGGGTACCAAACCTTTTAAGTTTTTGGTTTGCACCCGTGTTATAGCCACTACCTTAACTATACCTATTTTAGCCACATATACAGGCTTTATAGCCATTTTAGGCGGTTATTTAAATGTAGCTACTAACGAAGGCACCAGTTACACCACTTTTATTGAACAGGTTTTTGAGCCCTTAACCTTTGTTGATTTTATAGCATCGTTAATAAAAGCAATTGTATTTGGTTTTACGATTGGTATAGTAGGTTGCTACCAGGGTTACAACGCCAGCCGCGGCACCGAAGGCGTGGGCAAAGCTGCCAATGGAGCGGTGGTAACGGCCATGTTTTTGATATTTGTTGAAGAAATAATAATTGTGCAGATAGCCGGTTGGTTTAGATAACAGCAAACATGGAAAAACCTAAAGCACAGATAGATTATAACAATAAAGTGATCAGCATAAAAGGGTTGAAAAAATCCTTTGAAGATTATGCGGTGCTGCGTGGTATTGACCTCGACCTGTACCAGGGCGAAAACCTGGTGGTGCTTGGTCGCTCAGGTACAGGTAAATCCGTATTGATCAAGATCATATCAGGCTTGCTAAAGCCCGATGCCGGTACCGTTGAAGTATTGGGGCATGAACTGGAAACGATAAGTGATAAAGAATTACAGGAACTGCGTATCCGGATAGGCTTTTCGTTCCAAAACAGTGCTTTATACGATAGTATGACGGTACGTAAAAACCTGGAGTTTCCGCTGGTACGCAACAGCAAAAACCTTACCCGAAATGAAGTGGATAGCGCAGTTGAAAATGTATTGGACGCAGTTGGCTTGTTGCATACCATTAACCAAATGCCGTCTGAACTTTCGGGCGGGCAGCGCAAACGTATCGGTATAGCACGTACCCTAATATTAAACCCCGAAGTAATGCTATATGATGAGCCCACAGCGGGGCTTGACCCTATTACCTGCATCGAGATCAATGAATTGATAAACGAGGTGCAGCAGCGGTTTAAAACATCGTCTATCATCATTACGCACGATTTAACCTGCGCCAAAGAAACCGGCGACAGGATAGCCATGCTGCTTGACGGGCAGTTTCAGCGCACAGGCACATTTGACGAAGTATTTGATACAAATGATGTGCGTGTAAAACCTTTTTTTGATTACAACTTTATACAGTAGATTTATACCCAATACAATGGATAAAAAAGATAATAGACGAGCGGTACTGGTTGGCCTTTTTTTAGGGTTGGGCCTCCTCGTATTTATAGTTGGTATTTTTACATTAGGCGGTCAGCAAAAAACCTTTTCAAAAAGTTTGCATATCAGTTCAACATTTGACGATGTGGAAGGCTTAAAAGCGGGCAATAATGTTTGGTTCTCGGGTGTTAAAATAGGCACTATCAGCAGTATCCGTTTTAGCGGCCCGGCACAGGTAGATGTAAAGATGCGTATTGATGCCGCAACCCAACAATATATCCATCGTAACGCCAGCGCAAGGATAAGCTCTGATGGGCTAATAGGCAATAAAATTATTGTTATTGACGGTGGCAGCCCGCAGGCCCCCATTGTGCAGGACGGCGATGTATTACAGGCTGCCAAACTGATCACTACCGATGACCTGCTGAAAACATTACAGCAAAACAACCAGAACTTGCTATCCATTACCGGCGATTTTAAATTATTGGGGCATAAAATACTACAGGGCAAGGGTACCGTGGGTGCTTTAATGGCCGATAGCATTATGGCTATTCAATTGCGTAATGCTATGAGCAACCTGGCGGCAACAACAAAAAGCACCGCGCGCATGGCGGCCCAGTTAGAAGTATTTGGCCAAAAAGTAAACACCAAAGGTGGCCTGGCTGATAAGATATTTACCGATACAGTTACTTTCAGCAAATTAAAAGCTGCAGTTAATCAGCTACAGGCAGTAACCACAAATGCGCAGAAAATGAGCGAGAACCTGAAAGTGGCAAGTGATAAGCTAAACAGGTCTGACAATGCTTTAGGCATTTTGATAAATGATCCCAAAGCGGCAACACAGATGCAAAGTACGCTCAATAATATTCAAAAGGGTTCGGTATTATTAGATGAAGACCTGGAAGCATTACAACATAACTTTTTTACAAAAGGTTTCTTCAAAGACAAAGCCAAGGCAAAAGCCGACAGTTTAAAAAAAGCCGGGAATAAATAGAGTTAAGCTATAGAGGTTGTAAGGGTTGTAGAAGTTGTAGTGGTTACCGGCCTTTACAATATTTATAACACTTAACATCTACCCTTCCGGGCAAGCATTACCGGTAATATCGTTTCATTAGTATTCGCCTCCAAAGAAGTATTTCGACCGCGCCCGATAGCGATCGGTAGGTTGATTTTTCATTCTCTTTTCCTTAATTACATGGCCCATCGGGCCTATCCCTTTGTAGCTATATAAACAACACCTTTTTTGCGCCATCGGCGCTACCCTTCGCAGGTATGCCTGATCAGTCTGCTAAATTTAGGGTTGCACCTCCGGCGCAATTTTATTTTTTATCCTTTTTGGCTACAAAGGAATGGGTTCGATGGGCCAGGGGGATAATTTTTATAGCGCGATTGTCTTGATTCGTTGAAATCTCAAAAAAAAACTATAAAAATAGTTTGCAAACTATCAAAATAGTTTATACCTTCACTTAACCCAACTACAAAAATAGTTTGTCATGAATTTAAAAGAATTAACAAAAGCAGAAGAACAGGTAATGCAAATCCTGTGGCAATTAAACGAGGCCATCGTAAAAGATATTATCGAGCGTATGCCCGAGCCTAAACCCGCCTACAACACCGTATCAACCGTGGTAAGGGTTTTGGAAGGCAAAGGGTTTATTGACCATAAAGCTTATGGCAATTCGCATGTTTACTTCCCGCTTATCAGCGAGGCGGCTTATAAAAAATTCACATTTGATAAAATGATGAATAATTACTTTGATAACTCGTACAAAAGCCTGGTATCATTTATAGCCGACGAGAAAAAATTAGGCATCAAAGAGCTTGACGAGTTAACCGCCTTATTAGATAACCTTAAAAACAAAAGATCATGAACTGGCTGCATTACCTGGTTGAGGTTAATATATACCTCAGTGTATTTTACGTGTGCTACTGTTTGTTTTTAAATAAAGAAACGCATTATACGCTTAACCGTGTGTATTTGCTTTTCAGCTGCATCATATCATGCATAATACCGCTTGTACAGGTTGGTTTATTAAAACCTGCTGAGCCAGCAATTCAAAACGCAATAATTGACCCGGTAGCCGACAAAAATTTCACTTTACAGGAAGGTATCTTTTATTGCTACCTCGCTGGTGTTATTATTTTTATAGTGCAGTTGGGTATTAAATTAGTTCAGCTGCAAAAGCTGGCAGGGGCAAAACCCGCAGAGGTTAGTGATCAATATAAGTTGATTTATTTAGAAGATTCAACCACCGCTTTTTCATTTTTTAATTATTTGTTTGTAGGCACAAAAGCGCCGGGAACCGAAACTATTAAACGGCACGAGCTGGTGCATATCCGCCAAAAACACTCTGTAGATATACTATTTCTTGAACTGTTTAAGATCATAAACTGGTTTAACCCGGTGATATATCTTTTGCAAAATAGCCTTAAAACGGTGCACGAATATATTGCCGACGAGCAAACAGCCGCGTTTGAAAACGATACCCTCACCTACTCAACCTTTTTAGTTAATAACGCTTACGGTATAAGCGGTTCACCTGTCACCAATTCATTTTTCAATTATAACCTGTTAAAAAAGAGGATCATCATGTTAAACCAACAACGTTCGGGTAGTTTAGCCAGGCTAAAGTACTTTATTGCTGTGCCGTTATGCGCGGGCCTGCTATGTGTATCAACTTTAAGTTTTAGTAAAACGTATGGCT
>JABDBT010000066.1 GCA_013288465.1 Bacteroidota bacterium
GCTTGCTGGACGCTATTGATAAACTACCTTCAGATCTTTCGGGCGGTATGCGTAAAAGGGCCGGGCTTGCCCGAACGCTTATTGTAAAGCCCGAAATTATGCTGTATGATGAGCCAACAACAGGCCTCGACCCGATAACATCCCGCGAAATAAGCGAGCTGATATTAGACATGCAAAAGAAGTATAAAACATCTTCCATAATTATTACCCACGATATGGAGTGCGCCCGCATTACAGCTGATAGGATATTGATAATGGATGAGGGGGAATATATTGCCGAAGGTTCATTTGAGGAACTTCATAAATCAAAAAACAAAATTGTACAAGCATTTTTTAAAGACATATCATGAAAACAACACCCGGACAACGAATAAAAATAGGACTATTTACCATTATCGGCTTATTGGTACTGGTGTTTGCCGTTTTTTTTATAGGCAACCAGAAAAGCCTTTTCAGCTCAACCATTAAGGTGAGCGGCTTGTTTAAAAATGTAAATGGCCTGCAAGTTGGCAACAACGTACGCTTTGCCGGCATAAATATTGGTGTTGTAAATGATATACAGATCATGAATGACACCACGGTAAAGGTTGTTTTGACCATTAACAACAGTGTTAAAAGATTTATTAAAAAGGACGCTAAAATGAGCATCGGCAGTGATGGGTTGATGGGCGATAAACTAGTAGTTGTGGCTCCGGGGGCGGGGGATGGCAGTAATGGTGAGGTAAACAATGGCGATCAGATAGGTTCTGTTAACCCGATAGATGTAGATAAAATTATCGCGAAGCTTACAAAAATAGAGGATAATGCCGGGTCATTGATTGACAACATGTCGCAAATTGTGGCCAAAATCAACTCGGGTAAAGGCAGTATTGGGCGTTTAATAAACAATGATAAAATGGCCAAAGATCTTGATGCAACAGTTCAATCAGCAAAAAGCACGATGGATAATATTCATAAAACAACAACAACCGTAAACCAAAGCCTGAATAAAGCTCAAAACAGCTTTTTGCTGAAACCGTTTTTTGGCAAAAAGAAGACGAAAGCGCAACGCGACTCGATAAAGAATGTAAAAACGGCTAAGAAAGATTCGACGAAGATGGCTAAGAAGGCGGCAAAGGGGCAATAGCCATTACACCCTATCATAACCCACCTGCAATGGCGGAAGGATTATGATGGGGCACAGAGGTTAAGTACCGAAACAGATCGATACACCAGCATTTAACACCGTCCCTATCACTTATTAACAGGTTAAAAATTGTTTGTTTTTAAAATAACACGTATTATTATAGCTGATTTTCTACCTGTTAAAACAACGTTTAATGAAAAAACAGCTATCGCTATGCCTTTTAATTGTTGCTTTTGCCACCGGGTGCAAAAAGGGCGCCATTACAAATAAACCAACATCGCCATCAGCTACCGTTTACCTGCCAAATGTTTTTACGAACACCAGGGGACCACAGACGGTGACCTATCAAGTTGACGCTAAAAACAGGTTAATTGATGTTGTTAACAATTATCCATTCCCGGCAGAAGTGAGGCTAACCTATGATACCAATGATCATTTGACAGAAACAGATAGCTATGGTAGCGGTGTGTTGATGGAAACAGATACCTATGCTTATAGCACGGGCATCGTTAATGTACAAAGCAAAATTTATACGGGTAATACTACGATTTCGGCAAGTTCTGTGTTAACGCTAAATAGCAATCTGCAGGTTATAAAGAGGGCCTATCTAAGCATCTATGAAACTTATACTTATGATAACGCCGGTAACGTATCGAGCTATAGCAGTTATCCAATACCAACAGCCACAACGCCGTCATACACGTATAATTACACCTATGACAATAAAAAAAGCAGTTTTTCAAATTTAAAAGGGAACCCCAATATTTACGGTGTTGGGCCGGAGTTTGCAAATAATATGCTTACCTCTACCATGATCACAACCGGAGGTAACCCCTCAACCCAAACAACCACCTACACCTATACTTATAATGCAGACGATTACCCGGTGAGCCGGACCTCTGTAATAACAGGAAGCACCGTTGTTGGCACCGAAACCTTTTCATATACGCTAAAGTAAAAACCGAAAGCGACAAGTACACATTTGACACTAACGCAACCCTAAAAACACAGGCACAAAAAAACGCCCACGGAAGCTTTTCCGTGGGCGTTTTTTCATTTAACCCGTTTACAAATACTTTGTAAGCTCGGGCGAAAGCGGGGTAACACCTGAACGGAAACGGTGCACTAAATTGCCGTTTTCGTCAATCAGGAATTTTTCAAAGTTCCATTTAATATCACCGGTAAAATCAGGGTTTTCGGCAGTGGTTAAGTACTGGAATAACGGATCGATATCCAAACCTTTAACGCTTACCTTGCCACTCATTGGGAAAGTAACCGAATACAGGTCATGGCAAAAGGTTTTAATGTCCTGGTTGGTGCCGGGCTCTTGTCCGCCAAAGTTATTGGCCGGGAAACCTACTACCACCAATTTGTCTTTGTACTTTTCGGCCAGTGCTTCCAGCTCTTTGTATTGGGGTGTATAACCACATTTTGAAGCGGTATTAACCACAAGTATTTTTTTGCCTTTGTATTTTGCAAGTGAAAAGGCATCACCGTCAATGGTTTTGAGCTTAAACTCATAAACAGATGCGGGTGCTGTAACAAACAGCAGCGCGAATAGGAATACTAGTATTTTCATTTTTTTAAATATTGGTTACAATGTGAAGCGACATGGTAAAATTAGGCATTAAAAACCTCGTTTGCCCAAATACTCATCCTCTTTTTGTGTCATTTTTTTGTTATCATTCGGGGTTTTATCCTTATAGCCAAGCAAATGCAAAACCCCATGTATAATTACCCTGTGCAGCTCATCAGCAACGGTTTGGTTAAACTTAGCGGCATTTTCGCGGATGCGGTCAATCGATATAAAGATATCGCCGGTTATCTCCTTTTCGGCGGTGGAGTTATCAAAGGTTATAATATCTGTATAGGTATCATGATCCAGGTATTGCTGATTGATCTGCAACAAATAAGCGTCTGAGCAGAAAATATAAGTGAGCTCGTCCAGTTCAAAACCTTCGGCAATAATGGTATCTTTTATCCACTGTTTTACCGGGCGCTTGTTTTTTAATGAATAGCTTATGCCCTCTTCAAAAAAACTTATGCGCGGCATTATATCTTAAACAACAGTTCAACCTCGTTACCGGCGGTATTAAACACGCATTGGTCGGCCAGCATCTTAATAATGAAAACACCACGGCCGCTCAGGCTCTCCAGGTTTTCGGCCGCGGTTGGGTCGGGCAGGTGGTTATAATCAAAGCCCGGGCCCTCGTCGGTAATGGTCCATATAGCCCGTTTGGAGTCCACTTCGGCATTTACGATCACTTTTTTATTCGGGTCGAGCTTGTTACCGTGTACAATGGCATTATTAACCACTTCGTTAAGGCAGGTCATCATATTCCCAAACGTATCTTCGCTGACCTGGTATTTATCGGCTATTTCTTCTATCAACGTTTCTAACGCTGTTATGCTTTCCAGTTTAGACGGGAGCTGCAAGGTATATAGTTTAACGGTATCTATAGGGGCTTGTTGCATGTTATCTGGCATTGAGTTGATCAAAATAGGTCTTAATTTTTTGTTTATAATACAAATTTAGCGTAGGCGGAACGGTGCGTACCTGTTCTGTTTGCTTTGCTTTAATTTGCTGGTAATCTTGCAGCGCTTTAATATAGCCTGGCGGCATATCTTTACCCACCTTACTTTGCCGCTGCTGATCCTGTTCGCGCTCCTGCTCTGCTTTTTCAGCCTCTAAAAGCCGGATTTGAATCTGCTGCTGCCTTTTTAGCGCCTCATCAGTTATTTTTCTGTTTACGAGATCTTTCTCAGTTTGTTCCATTTGTTGCGAAATTTTATCCGCGTTTGGAAGGTTGTTGCCGCCATTTTTAGCGCCTTCCTGGTTCATTTGCTCAAATGATTGTCGTATTTGTTGTTGTTCGCGGGCTAATTTAGCTAATTGCTCGCTCATGCTGCCGCGCTGGCTTTGGCTGGGGTTGCCGCCCTGCTGTTGCATTTGCTCTTTGGCTTTTTGCATATTTTGGTTAAGCTGCTGCTGCATTTGGCTCAATTGCGACATTGACATTTGTTTTGATTTTCCGTGGCCGCTTTTGGCGCTTTTACTGGCCTGTAGCTGTTTTAAGGCGTCACTCAACATTAATGCCAAATTATTCATAGATGTCATAGCATATTGCTGGTTGCGGTTGGCATCGGCAGTTCTCCTGTCGCCCAGGTTATCCAAGGCCTGGTCAATATGCGTGTTTATGCTTTCCACCTCACGGTTAACAGTTGATTGTATTTGCGGGATACGTTTACTTATAGAGTATAGCGTGTCTTCGGCGGTCTTCAAATTATCTTTTATGTTTTTTTGTGTTTGGGCAAGGCTAACATAGTTGGGGTCGGCAAAGCTAATACTTTTTAGGTCAAGCATTACTTTTTCCTGGTCAAATGAGCTATTTACCAAACTTTTAAGCAGCTCGCGCAATTGCTGTTCATTTATGGCGTTTTGGCTGTCTTCTTCCTGCTGCTCCTGCTGCTGCATTTTTTGGGCAAGCTGCCGCATTTGTTTTGATGACGATTGTTGCGATTTTGAAGCCTTTTGCCGGTCATTTTTTGACAACTGCTCCGAGCTTTGGTTCATTTGCTGCTCAATATTCTGCTCTTCATTTTTAGGGTTTTCAAAGTCCTGTTTATGCTGCTCCTGCTCGTTGGCTTTTTGCAGGTCTTCCAGTGCTTTCTTTAAATCCTGGAACTCCTGGTTTAGCTTATCCTGTTGTTCTTTCAGCGCTTGCGGGTCTGTTTGCTGCTGGTTGTTTTTATTGTCAGCATCTTTGCCATTTTGTGTATTATTCTTGTCGTTTTGTTGGTTGTTTTTATCCTGTGGCTGATTCTTGTCTTGTTGCTGATTTTTATCCTGCGGTTGCGGTGTGGTTTGATCGGCTAATTTCTGTTGCTTATCGGCCAGCTGGTTTAGCTGCGATATGTTTTGATTTAGCTTTTGCTCAAATGCCAGTTTCTTGTACAGCTCAAGCATACGGTCCAATTCGCGTTTTGACGATTTACTGTCATTTTGCATTTTGGTCAGTTCGTTACGTGTCCCTTCCTTTTGATCCTGCTGTAGCAATTGCTGTAATTTTTGCAGCATATCGCGGGTTTTAGGGTCGAGCGCGTTGTTCAGCAGTTGATCCATTTGCTGTTGTTTCTCGGCCATTTCCGGGTTTTGCTGTTGACTTTCCTGGCGGTTGTAGGCATTTTTACGGTTCTCGTCCTGTATCTGTTTTACCAAATCATCCAGCTCGCGGCGCTTTTGCAGCAGGTCTTCTATTTGCTTCTTTTCATCAAATGACAGGCTATTCTTGTTCAGCAAAAGCTGGTTCAGTTTCTGCGAGTCGTGCTCAATTTGCCCGGCTAATTTACTGGCCGATTGCATTTGTTGTTTAATAACCTCAGTACTGTTATTCAACTGGTTGTTCAGCTCTTTTTCGCTCGGGATATTCAGCGTATGCTCGGGCGACCGGGTTTTCTTTGGCCCGTTAACGCCGTCATTATCGGCAACTTCAAAATAGTAGGTAACCTGGTCTCCGGGGTTAATGCCCATTTCTTTTAAGCTCCATAAATAGAAGAAGTCGGCCTGCGTTTGAGAAAGGTCGGCTTTTACCGGCTTAACAATTTCGCGCGAGTTTTTATCACCTTTGGGACCAATGGTATAATGAAAGGTTAGTTCCGAAAACCCATGATCGTCCTGTATTTTACCGTTAAAGTAGATGGTTTTTAAACTTATGGAGTCGGGTTTTTCTAATACGCTGATCGATGGCGCTTCGTCTTCAATCACATTTACCCGGTATAAAGCCGAGTCGGTATGGTTAACCAGGGCATTTAGCGGCGTTATTTTATAAATGGAGTTTTTAAATATCCTTTCGCTATGCGTAAACAAGTCCTGCCCAGCGGGATAAACAGCCGACAGTTGCGCGTTCATGAAAAACAGCAGTTTGGTAGCGTTTTGGGTATGAAAATGCCAGGCCACGGTTGTGCCAACCGGGATTGTTAAGTCGCCCGCGTTGGCTAATGTTTCGTTCTTTTTATGCAGATAGGCCGGATAATTGAGGTCAACATCAAAATGAAGTAAGGACGGGCGCAGGTTAACCTTTATCTCGTACGGCACCGATAAGAAACCATTGCCACTTAAACGGAATGTGGTGTTTTGCTGAATATTGGTAAACAGGTAATGAAACTTGCTGATGTTTTCTTTATCAAGCTTAAAGGTATTATTGGCAGTTTCTACATATACATCTGCCGGCAGGCTATTTCCTTCCAGTTTTATATCCAGGTTAAGGTCTTCGCCCTGCACCACAGCCAAAGCTTTGTTTTGAACAATAAACTTAAACGGCGCAACGGGTGCAAAGTATTCGTTATGCCTCAACAGCCTTTTGGTGCTTTCTGTTAACACCGATGGGGCGGCAAAGCCAATAATGCAAATTATACCCAGCGGCAGCAATATCCATTTAATGTATTTTGTATTTTCCTTAATATTTATGGCCGATGGAAACCGAACCGGGCGCAAGGTTTCTATCTTCTGGTCGATACTGGCTTCAATCAATTCGCGGTGGCGGATATCTTCTTCGCCCAGTTTTTTAAGCTGCAGGGTATTGAGCAGCTTGTCTTTAACATCACTAAAGTGTTCGCCAATAATTTCGGCAGCCTGGTCGTGCGTTAATGATTTGCCCAATTTAAGCCAGGCCAACAAAGGCGGAACAATATACCAGCCAATAAGCGACAGGTTTAATACAATGAAACTATAGAAAAGTATAGAGCGAAAAACCGTGTTAAAGTTGCCAAAATACTCGGTTAAGGTAATAACCACATACGCCGAAAACAACCCGGCCCCAAGGAACATAGCGCCCCTCAATAATTTATTAAGATAATACTTCCGGATGAAGGTATTGATCTTACCAATTAAGAGTGTATAGTTACCTGACGAGTACATTTTACTAAATTAACTATCGTTGCAGATTAAAACGCAAATGTGCTTGTAAAGATATACTTACAGTACAAAAATTCATACAAAACGTAAACAAAACGATTTTTTTTAATTGAAATGATAGGGCGATGATAATTAATAGTAAAATTAACCCGATATTTGTAAGGTAAACTTACAAGTAAAACTTACTACTATGGATGATAATATCCAACATCAGTTTGTATCTGAACTTAGAACGGTAATAACAAGGCTGATAAAGAAGCTGCGAAAAGAGTCGGTCACGGTGCAACATTTATCGCTTACCGAGCGGTCAACCATGGCACTGTTGTACCAGTACAAAGAATTATTGCCAAGCGAACTGGCGGCAATGGAAAAGATCACCAATCAATCCATGTCGCAAATATTAAATCATTTGCTTGCGCTGAGCTATATTATCCGCACGGATTCAAAAACCGATAAGCGAAAGGTAATTATATCATTAACCCCGGCGGGCGAAAACATATTATTGCAGATGCGCAATGAGCGGGATAAATGGCTAACCAAGGCCATTGAAGAAACTTGTACCCCAGACGAACAGGCACTGCTTAAACAGGCGCTTATACCATTAACAAAGATCGTTGATTTTGAATGAGTTTTCTAAATCAGGATCGGGACTATCAGCATAAAACAGATACCAGTGAAATTAACAATAACCACCTTCAGCGCATTTAAAAGCAGGAACTACAGACTATACTTTGTGGGGCAATCGGCCTCGTTAATAGGCACGTGGATGCAAAAAACCGCGGTAAGCTGGGTTATCTATACGCTTACGCACTCTACATTTATGCTGGGGCTAACCTTGTTTGCCAGCCAGTTTCCATCGTTTTTGTTCTCGTTAATGGGTGGCGTGGTATCCGACAGGTATAACCGGTTTAAGGTACTGCTCACCACCCAGGTCGCATCCATGATACAGGCTACCTTATTAGCCATTTTAATATTTATAAATCATTACCAGGTTTGGGAAATATTAAGCCTGAGCGTGCTTTTGGGCATTATCAACGCGTTTGATGTGCCGGCCCGGCAATCGTTGGTATATGAAATGGTTGATGATAAAACCGACCTGCCCAACGCGCTGGCGCTTAACTCGTCAATGGTAAACTTGTCGCGGCTTATTGGGCCGGGCATTGCCGGTATCATATTAGAAAAGGTGGGCGATGGGGCCTGTTTTTTATTGAACGCGGTTAGTTTTTTGGCTGTCATCGGGTCATTATTGCTAATGCGCTTGCCAAAATACGTTCATAAGCCACATAAGAAGAATGTATTTGGCGAGCTAAAAGAAGGGATGCGTTATATAAAACGTACCCCCTCAATAGCGTTTGTTATTATGATGCTGGCCCTGATCAGTTTATTTGTATTGCCGTTTAGTACCCTGATACCCTATTACGCTAAAGATGTTTTTAGAGGCACGGCATCAACATTTGGCATTATTGATAGCTTCATTGGCCTGGGCGCGTTTAGCGGGGCCATATTTTTAGCCTCACTTAAAGCGGGCAGTAACCTTAAGCAAATACTGTTTATAAACACGCTGGTGTTTGGCGCGGGTTTGATCCTGTTCTCGCACGAAAGCAGTTACCCGCTGGCGCTGATATTTGTTACTATTGCCGGTTTTGGTATGATGTCGCAAATTACGGTGAGCAATACCCTGATACAAACTACCGTAGCACCCAATATGCGCGGCCGGGTGATCAGCTTTTACGCGATGGCGTTTTTTGGGATGCAGCCCATAGGCGGGTTAATAGTTGGCTCGGTATCTAAATGGATAGGCACAACCGATACCTTAATGGGCGAGGGCATCGCAGCGTTGCTGATAGGCTTATTACACTGGCGCTACCTGCATAAAGAAAAGCTAAAAGCCCGGAAGGCCTTGATTTTAGAGCAAAGGCAATTGCAGGTTGTTTAGTGAGTGGCGTTATAAAAATGCATAACCCACAGAAATACTGGCTACGCTGTTATCAACTCCGGCAATATAACCAGATGTATGAGGAGAGCTGTAATTAAAAAGATATTTAAGTCCGTAGTTGTAGCCCAATCTAAATAGTAGCCTGTTTTTTAAATGTATGCCGACCACTAAATTTACGCCAAAATCAGGATTGTCCGGACTACTGAAAGAATATTTGGTAACAGAATTTACGTTCGTAATCGCGTTTCCTCCAAACTCCCCGACAATTTCACCTGTATTCTCTGTTTTACCCGAAAGCCCAAAACCTATGTAGGGGCCACCCCCACAAAAAATCTTACCAAAACTAACCGGGATATTTCTAAGTAAATTTACAGGCACTTGTAAATAATTAACCGAATTTTTATACGTCCCTGTTGAGGCACCGTAAGGACCGTAAACATCATAACTACTTTTACCTCCAATACTTGCATACACAACCTCCGGTTCAATGGAAAAATTACCATACGTAAACTCAGCGAATACCCCGGCATGAAAGCCCGTAATATTGTCAGATGGTGATGACTCGTTTAATCCAAGATTAATTTGTCTATAAAAGAAAGAAGATGTATTCTCACCCGCTAATACGCCTAAATGAAAGGATTGGCCAAATGAACAAAATGTTATTATCAATAAACAAAGCGGGATAAATGTTTTTTTCATAATAAATATTACAAAAAGACAATTTACAAATTTTATTTATAAATATCATTCAAAACCCCGGCCAGCCTTATGCCGGCTTTTTCGATACGGTTTTTAATAATGGGCATGTGCTCTTCGTAATAGGTTTCATCGAAATCAGGGTTGGCGGCGGCTTCCTGGTATAGTATGGTAGTGATCTGGTATGATTCCCATAGCCAGATCATGATACTATCACTCTGCCATTTTTTAATTTGCTCGGGTGTTGCGTCATCATATTTTTCAGCCAGCTTTTTGTAATTGATCTTCTGGTGGTCAATCAACCCGCTATCCCATAAACTATGCAGGCTGGTTCCGGTCCCTAAAAAGGTAACGCTGATGGTGTTACCGCCCTTGTCTTCGGCCCGGCTAACGTGCATGGGTTGGTGGCTATCGCCCGCTAAGTGGATCAGAAACTCAAGCGCGAAGGCTTTCTTTGATTTACCCGCCGCGGGGTCTTTCAGCGTATTTATACAACCAACCAGGCCGCTGTAAATGTTTTGATTCCTGTCGTTTTTTACAAAGGCCGAAAACTGCTCAAAAGTATAACCTAACGGGATGTTAAGAAAATGCAGGGCCCCGGTTGCCTTGTAGGCGGGGTCGGATCTTAATTCATCGGCGTAGCTGGCTACATCGGCCATTGTTTTGTGGCCTAATATGTTTTTTACAGCAGTTTGGGCATTTGGCGAAAGGTGCCTTTGGGCAATTTCAGCAACTACATAGTGGCCCTCGTATCCCCACGAAACCAATACAAGGGATAAAATGATGCCTGCAGCGATAGAAAAGTATCTTTTCATGGGGCATTTAAAAAGTGAATAGTGGTTGAAGTAACAGCATTAACGCAGAAAATGAAAAAAATTTTATAAATAAGAAAAAATAAATCTTACGCTGTTGGGAATGAGTATTTTAATTGTCTATTTTTATACACATCAGATGATGCGATGCCCCTAATTCAAAGAAGATCCCTGGCGGTTGAAGTTGCCAACCAGATACAGGAGCAAATTTTAAAAGGCGACTATGCAATAAACCAGCAACTACCCATCGAGCAAAAGCTAATGGACAATTTTGGTGTCGGCCGGTCAACCATAAGGGAGGCCATAACAACATTGGTCAACTCCGGTTATCTCCGTGTTCAGCAAGGCGTTGGAACGTTTGTTGAAGACAATACCGGCGTACATGAAAACATGTTTCAACTGCTTAAAAGAACCGATCCGCAAGAAATAACTGAAGTGCGGTGTTTGCTGGAAATGAAGGTAGCCGAAAAAGCGGCCACCAACCGCAACGGGAATGATATTTCAAAAATGGAACATTACCTGGATAAGAAAACAAAAGCCGCCGCCGCCAATTTAGCTGCCGAATACGTAGAGGCTTACATCCAATTTTATCACGCCATTGCCGATGCTTCAAAAAACAAGATCTTAACAGACCTTTTCAAATCATTTACCAAACAACTCAAAAACGATATGATGAACCAACCGCCCGATGAGCTGTTGGTAAACGTGCCGACTGACCTGCACTATAAACTATTGGACAGCATTGTACGGCAGGACCCAGCCCGGGCCTGGTATTGGAGCGCCCAAATAACCGGCCAGGTATATAGCAGGCCGTCTTAATTGTTTTTCAAACCTATGCGATGATTGGTATAATCGAGCATATACTCGCCGGTTAAAAAATACTCCAGGCTTATAATAGAAACCGAAGCTCCTGTGGTGGTGGGGTTTTCAACATAAGTTAAATTGTCGGCCGCCAAAGTGGTATAGGCATAATTAAACCCCGAGCTTGTGGTAACCGAAACCGGGCTGTTTTGCGGCAGCAGTGTTAGGCTGCTTGTTGCGGTTTTATCTTCAATATAGCTATAGGGCTCGGTCCCGGTATCAAATATTGCCTGCGTTGAAACCGTTTTGTTGGTGTTATACGTTATTGATGTTTGAATTACAGGGGCATAACCATCCCCGGCATAAAAAGTAAGCTGGCTCATCGTAAAACCCGATGATGGGGAAAGATCAGCTGTAGTTAAACCCAGGGTGACAACCCCGGGCACAAAAGTACCATCTAATGAAAAGTGCGAGGTGCCCAGCGCGGCCATTTTAAACCCTTTTGTGAGGCCATTGCCCGGATCAAAATAACTGAACGGGCTTGTAATATAAGCGCCGTTGTTGAACGATATATCATACTCTGACGATACGCCAAACACGTCAAATTCATGCGCGGCGTATTTATTGCCTTTTGCGTCAACCGCCTTGTAGTATATAAAAAATGGCAGGCGTTTAATAACAACTGTGCCTTGCTGGTCGCCTACCGTTACCGACGCATAGGCCAGGTTCCCATATACCTTATCTAACGAACTGGCGTCATCGCCATATTCAACAACATTTGTTTGGCTGGTAATGGTAATACCATCAACAATGGTCGAGTCGCCGGTAAAGTTAAAGCCGGTGGCTGTGATCATTGATGCCGGTAAAACGCCTGTGGCATCAATAACCATTCCGCCCGAGCCGGTATCAAACAATAAACCATAATCAACAGTTGACGTGCCGATTTGCGAAACAGCCATAAACAACCCTCTGTAAATAGACGAATCAGACTCATATAACCCCAGTTGCGTTGGCGTGGCTATAGCGGGTACTACCTGTGTGCTATTCGTTGCCTGTGTGTTATTATTAACACTATCCGTTTTGCATGATATTACAGCAAGCAATAAAAATGAAATAAATAATAAGTTCCCGGCGGCGTATCTTTTTCTCATATTATTTTACACATTGATATATAACTAATTATGAACGCTTATTCTTTAATTTTAATATCGCGGTCTTCAATATCTAATCCGGCTCTAATCCATCAAATAAACTTCCCGCAATTGAGATGGCCTTAATTTTTATTAAAGATATGACTTTTTTAAACACGTATATTTAATATCGATAAACGTATTAAATGTACCGATGGATGTATTTGACTATAATATTTTGTAAAGGATTAATATACATTTTATATTGTTTTGCCTGCGGTTTGATCATAACATCTATCTTAGACCCTTGTAGCAAACTAACACGGTATTCACATTGAAGCAAATAGCGCATTATGACACAACAACCATATGAAAGAAAGCCGAAGTGGCAAGAAGGGGGTATTGTTGGCCAGTGGATATACGAAAATGGCAAAATGCTCGCTGATGCGAATACACTAAGGATTGAATGGTTAGTAGCTAACTACCTAAAGAAAGTAAGCACTGAAGATGGTGGTTGGACTACCAATTACCAAGACCCGGAGGATGGAAGCTACTGGCAACATACTTATCCTAAAAGTTATATGCATGGAGGAGGGCCGCCAATGCTTGAACGCGTTACTCCAATCACACACGCTTATAAACAAATCAAGGAAGCCTTAGCGGTACAATTGCATGCAAAATTATATGATGATGTGATAGACGAGCAATATCACCCTGAAGCATTTGGAAGCCGTTGCATCGTTTGGTCTAATCATCGACGCGCGATAAGATTGATATGGGATGGTAGGGATTGCCAATTTGTTTTAGAAGCTGCCGATGCATTACCACTGTCTATCCAAACGCTATGGGATGAGATCGTGCGATATCCTTTCAACCCGAAATCGGATGAGCCATTGCAACTGACCTCAACAATAACCAAGATGAATGACTCTCTGAGGGAGTGGAAACATAATTAAGCAAGCACTTAATCTAATCCCTGCGACATAAAAGGGATTGCAGGCAGAAGAATTTACTTAGATCTCATTGGAAAATATATGTCAAGTAATTTTATTTGCCGCCTCGCTACCTCAAACTTCCCGGCTTGTGGCAGCGTAGAGATTTCCAGCGGCCCGTTTTCACCGCTATGTCAAGCCGGCTTGCTGAAAAACTTCCACTGCCCCTCCGAAACGACTTCGACCTGACCGGCTACTACTTTGATCGCGGTTTGTTCGTCAATGGCATAAACGGCTGCAGGAATTTTTGCAGCCCATTTTTCAGCATTTAACCCGCAAGCGTCCGGGAAACCAGGGTTATTAAAGTGTGGAATGACCGCGAAGTCGGTAAGCCCCGCGCCCTTACCTGTAAAGAGCGTCTTGCTGATTTCGCCTTCTGGTGTATTGAATACCATATTTTCCGTAGTCAGCGGCGTCCCGCTGCCGGCCCTCGGATTACTTTCGGTCTCGCCAAAGACAGCGTTTACAACCATACTGCCCGCGCTCACGCCAACATATACCAGGTCTTTGTTTAGAGACGTCAATACCTCTGTAAGTCCTGATTGTTCGAACCAGTACGCCAGGTAAAGCGGATCGCCGCCCCAAACCAACAGCGCGTCGGCATCCTGAAACGAAGCTACCCAGGTATCTTTTTTAATACTGGGAAGTGCGGTGAGCTCAAAGAGGCCCATGGTTTTCCAGCCCAGGTCAACGAGGGCGCCTTTCATCTTTCCTGCGATGGGCCACCAGGCGTAATTCGCGCCCCCTATGAATGGGTAAACGCCTGTAGGAACGAACAGCGCGTTGGAATCACTGATGGGCTTGCCTAGGAGCTGTTCGAGCGCGTCCCTGATACTTTTATTGGAAATACCGGAAGAAGTAAGGAGTAGTTTGATCATAAGAACAAAAATAATTGTTGATATCGAATAAATCAAAAGCAATCAAGACAAAACAAGGGTACTCGCGGCTTCCCTAAAAATTACAAATAAATATGACTTTATAAGTTACAAAATTATATTTGCATCATAATTGTTTACTGATTGCTTGCCTATTTCTTTAAGTAAAAGAAAACGAGGCAATTAATAACAGCAACAAACATTTTCGGGATGTAGCGTAGCCCGGTATC
>JABDBT010000067.1:0-11757 GCA_013288465.1 Bacteroidota bacterium
ATAAAAAAAAATTATACGTAAAAAAGAATGAAATTATTTTTAAAGAAGGTGACCCGGTAAAGGGTATATATTTTGTGTTAAGCGGCAATGTTAAAGTGCATAAAAAATGGGGTAGGGATAAGGAAGTTATTATACGTTTTGCTTCAAACGGAGCAATTTTTGGGCATAGGGGCATGGGAGAAACCATTTACCCGGTATCAGCAACCGCCATTGAAGAAGGTGTAGTTTGCTACTTTGACATGGGGTTTTTTGAAACCAGCCTGAAAGTTAATCATGATTTTACTTATGAGCTGATGATGTTTTTCGCGAAAGACCTTCAGGAATCTGAAAACAAAATGCGCAACCTGGCCCACATGCCGGTTAAAGGCCGTGTTGCCCAGGCGTTGATCTTACTGGAATCGCAATTTGGTATAACAGCCGATGGCTTTATTAATATTAAATTATCGCGCCAGGACCTGGCATCTTTTACGGGCGCAACTTATGAAACCGTTTTCAGGGTTATTAATAAATTATTAAACGAAAACATCATAACCCTGCATGACAAAAATATTAAGGTTACCAATAAAGAAAAGCTGCTGCAACTTACCGCCGACGAAGGCATTGCTGAAGATCAAAGCGATAATTACGCTAATCCGCTGGCACGTAAAATTTAATCAACAGCAAATTCCATCCTAATGGTAATGGAACCGGTTTTGTATTTACTTGAGGTGTTAAATACACCGCCATAACTATAGTTTTCATTACTATTTTTGCCTGTTATCTGGAAAACCCCCATGGTCGCTTTCTTTAGCTTGCCTAATGAGCTGCCGGCATTTTTGGCGATTGTTTCTGCCCTTGCTTTTGCATCAGCGCTGGCCTTACCTAATAATTCCATTTTTACCTCGTTTAATTTTGTATTGTAAAACAATGGCGGCGATGAATTAAACTCTATCCCATTCTCGATCAACTCGGTTGCCTCCCGCGAGATCTTATCAATTTTATCTACATCTGCCGACTCAATTTTTACCGTTTGCACCAAATTGTAGCCTGTAAACACCGGGGTAGTGCTCCGGCCGTTTTGGTACTGGGTAGGGGTGAACTGTTTATTAATGGTAACAGACGAAAATATCATTTCGCTACTGTTAATACCTTTTTTACTTAAATAAAGACGTATAGCATTTTCATCTGCCTTTAAAGCAGCGTAAGCACTTTTTAGATCAATAGACTTACGCGAGTAAGACCCTTCCCAAACAATTAAATCGCTGTTAAAATCTTTCTCTGCCAGGCCGGTCACCACAATTGTTTCCATTGCGGTTGAACGATATTTGTAGGCATGGCCAATAACAGCAAAAGCAATAATTGCCGACAGGCCGATAATGATAGCAACAATAACAGGTTTCATGAGTTATTTTTTTATTAAATATAGTTATATACTTTAAATTTACACATATAATATTTCTATCAAAACCCTCTCATATACAATCAATTTAGTTAAAATAAAACCTAATTATTTTGAACGGTATGGTTGCCATTTAATATATTTGATTTTCATTCAAAAATAATTGACATTAACTATGAATACATTTTATAGAATTGATGCCCGTTTCTGATAATTGAGTGCAGCTATGTCTAAACCTATTTTGAGTATATATTAGTGCAGATACCCCTTTTATGAATGCAGATACCGATGCAATAAAAAGATCAGAAGCTAATCTACATGCTATTTTAAACCATGCGGATACCGGCTATGTACTTTATAACGCAGACCTGCAAATTGTAGCTTTTAATACGTTAGCTCAAAAATTTTCTCAAATTTTATATTCAAAAGACCTGGTTGAAGGCAAGCATTTACTATACTATTTTCCGGCTGAGAGGCACAAGATTTTACTTGATATTACAGCAAGGGTACTTGCCGGCGAAGATATTAATTATGAAATGTGCTTTAACGTTGACGGGCACGACAAATGGATACATGTAAAATGGTTAAATGTAAAAAATACTGAAAACAAAAACTGGGGGCTAATACTAACAAGTAAAGATATTACCGAAAGCAAACTGGCCGCGATAGAACGTGAAAAAATAACGCAGGACCTATTGCGCCGAAACAAAGCTTTAGAACAATTTGCCAATATTACTTCGCATAACTTAAGGGCGCCGGCTGCCAATATTATCAATTTAATACAAATGATAGATAAAGCGGCCGACGAAAACGAAAAGGAGCAATTTTTAGATTACATCCTGTCGTCATCAAACACGCTGATAAGAGTAATTGATAATATCAACCAAATATTAGAGATAAAACAGCATTTAAATGAGGTAAAAGAACCCGTTTATTTTGAGAAGCTGGTTAAGGATATTAAAACAAGTATTAGCTATTTGATCATTAAAGAGGAAGCGGTAATCAGGTGCAACTTTGATAGCTCGCCCTGTATTCATAGTATCAATAGCTTTTTGCATAGTATATTTTATAACCTGATATTAAACAGTATTAAATATAAAAGAGTTGGCGTTGCGCCCGAAATTGAATTGTCGTCGGCGCTTAACGATGGTAAAATAAAACTTACTTTTAGCGATAATGGCAAAGGTATCGACCTCAATAGAAACGGCGCAAACCTGTTTGGTTTATATCAACGGTTTGATAGCTCGGTGGAAGGCAGTGGCTTGGGTTTATTTATGATAAAATCGCAAATTGATGAGCTTGGCGGTACAATTAGTGTAAAAAGCCAACCGGGCAAAGGAACGTCATTTGTTATTGAACTGGCCATTTAAAACAATCTGCTACATATAATATTATACTTATATAAATTGTAAAACCATGATAACTCCAGACAATAAGATCCCCCTCGATGATTCAGAAAATTCACAGGCCGATGATCAGATGAGCCAAAAGGATATACATTCAAATGGCCTTGAAGAAGAAGATGTGCCAACACACGACGATGGCTCTACAGATGCCGACCGCTTACGCAGGGCATCAGATGCTGCAGAGCCTTCATTTACATTGAATACCGATGATGAGTAGGCTATAAAACAATTGCAAACCGTTTTTGCGCTATTTTAAATTTTAACAAATCAATAAAAAAATTAGGGTTATTGCCGGTTTTTTATCAATATCGTATTGACAATATATTCATAGAGAAAATATATTAATACATTGTCATTATATAGATAAAATCTATGGATAATCAATTTTCCTGATAAGTTTTGCCTTCTCAAAATCATACCTTTGTGAAAACAAAATATACATGATCACTATAGGACAAAAATTTCCGGCGTTTTCAAAAACTGCCGCTGTTAGCTTAGAAAAAGGAAAAGAGTTTGAAACAATTACATCTGAATATTTAGTAAATGATGACGATGTATGGACCGTTATGTTTTGGTGGCCCAAGGATTTTACCTTTGTTTGCCCAACCGAGATAGCCGAATTTAATAATAACTACGGCGAGTTTCGCGACCGCGATGCAAGGTTGATTGGCGCTTCTACTGATTCGGAATTTGTACATGCCGCGTGGAGAAAACACCATGATGACCTGCGCGACCTGAAATTCCCGATGCTGGCTGATACTTCAAAATCATTAGCCGAAGAGCTTGGTATTTTAGAGCCAAATGAAAAAATTGCTTACCGTGCTACTTTCATTGTTGACCCAACAGGCATTATCCGCTGGGTATCTGTAAACGACCTAAGCGTAGGCCGTAACGTAAAAGAAGTTATGCGCGTACTTGATGCTTTACAAACCGACGAACTTTGCCCTTGCAACTGGGTAAAAGGCGAAGAAACTTTGAGCGTTTAATCCCGTTCAGACTTACGAAGTTTTAAAAACTTCGTAAGTCTTTCTATCCTATATTTTTTACACTATGAGCGAAAGCACAGCAATTATACAGGAATTTCTACAAAGCATTAACCTGGATGCAACCTACAGAACCGAAAGCCTGGCCTTATTAGAAACAGGCGAATCGCGCTATTTGCGTGATTTGAAACTGAATTTTACCAGCACGCTTACCTCTGCTTTTTTAAGCGCAAAAGAGTGCGCGTTGCTGGGTCTTAGCGTGGCTATTAATAATAACAACAAGCCGTTAACGCAATATTTTACAAAATATGCCGAAGAGCAGGGCGCTAACCCAGCCGAGCTTGCAGAGGCCGTTGGTTGCGCGTCGTTATTGGCATCAAACAATATATTTTACCGTTTCAGGCATTTTACACAGAAGGAAAAATACACGCAGATACCTGCCCGTATCCGTATGCAGATAATGGCAAGGCCCGTTACTTCGAAAGAGTTTTTCGAACTGATGAGCTTAGTTATTTCGGCAGTTAACGGTTGCGAAATGTGTGTTAACGCCCACGAAGACTCTTTGATAAAATTGGGTACTGCAGAGGAACGGATATTTGATGCCGTCCGTATCGGATCGCTAATTACCGCAACCGGTAAAGTAATATTTTAATTTATCTCCATAACATTATCATGGCGGTAATGTTATGGAATAATACCATCAATTTTGCCATTTATGGTTCATTTTAAATAGTAATCAGTAAAAAGTACCATAAACTGTTTAAATACCACCATTAGATAATAAAATTACAGCTTACCTTTGAGTTGTAATGAAAAGCATACCTGTATATGATATTTGTACCCTGTCGCACCAGCAACAGGACGAGATATTTATCAGCAGGTTTGGGGCTTATTTAAAGAGCCATAGTAAAAACCTGCACCTGGCACATAAACATTCCTTTTATCACCTGGTGTTTTTCACCGCAGGCGTGGGCAGGCAAACTATCGATTTTCAAAACTTCCCGGTAAAACCATTTCAGATATATTTTATGATACCCGGGCAGGTGCATAGCTGGGACTTTGAGGGCCATGTGGATGGGTATATCATTAATTTTTCCACAACATTTTTCCAGTCGTTTTTGTTAAAAGCTAATTATTTAGAAGATCTGCCATTTTTCTCGGGCATGGCGCAGGACGCGGTTATTGATATACCTGCAGAGTTGCAGGATAAAGTGATGTCTCTATTTGAGGAACTCATTAAGGAAAATGAAGTGGTTAACCCCATGGGCAGCGACCTGGTTAAGGCCCTTATGCTGCAATTATTTATTCATATAGCCCGTTTAGGAACGGCTATACAGCAAAGTATTACGCCATCATACAACTATACATTGCTTCGTAGTTTCCAAAAGTTGATTGAGAAAAATTACATGAATCTCAAATTGCCGAAGGCTTATGCCGGGCTATTGTACATTACGCCCAATCATTTAAACGCGCTTTGTACGCAAGTATTAGGCATACCGGCAGGCGAGGTTATCCGTAACCGGGTGGTGCTTGAAGCAAAACGCCTGCTGATAAATAATGATATGACCGTACAGGAAATTGCCGATCATCTTAACTTTACGGACAACTCGTATTTTACCAAATTTTTTAAGAAATTGGTTGGTTTAACCCCCGAGGGGTTCAGAAAAAAATCAAACAATAATCATGGACACTTTAATTAAATCCCCAGCAACAATGGAAGTATCACCAGCCTACGCCGCCTTACATGCCAAATGCCCAAAATGCAGAAACGGCAATATGTTTGCCAATAGCATGTACGGTTTTTCATCACAAAAAATGAACGTTGCCTGCCCCCATTGCGGATTTAGGTTTGAAATTGAGCCGGGGTATTTTTACGTGGCCATGCTTTTAAGTTATTGCTTTAACGTAGCCGAAATGGTGACGTTGGCAGTAGGGACGTACACTTTAACCGGAAGCCATAACCCGTGGCTGTATTGCGCTATTTTGTTAGGTGTTGCTTTTATCCTGTCGCCGTTTAACTTCAGGTATTCAAGGGTGGTGTTATTGTTTTGGTTAACACCCGGCGTACATTATGACCCCGATAAAGCAAGGGACGATTATAAGAAGATGTGATTGCGGGGAGCGCGGCGGTTGGCGCGAAGGGGCAACTAAGTTGCTCAATCCTACTTCAGCGTACTTATAATGACATGCAAAAACCTACAATCGTGGCTTCATCGGCTTAACAGGCGCTTCGAAAGCGTTAGCACCACGCACTTTTAATTTACGACGGTAAACCTTATCCCTAACGGTTACATACATAGTATCAAAATTGGGGCCGCCGAAACAGAGGTTAGCAGGCATACCTCCACCAGGCATAGGGATAATAGCGTTTACGCGCCCGGCCTGGTCGGCAACCTGGATACCTAAGCGGGTGGCTACATATACACGCCCGGCAGTATCGCACTTCATACCATCGGGCCAGGCATTGTCTTCGGCATCAGGCGTATAAAGCCAATCGTATTTTTGTTTGTTGGCTAAGGTACCATCGCTTTTTACCCGGAATATCCAAACCCAATGCGAAGCCGAGGTAGGTACATATAACTGCGTCTGATCTGGTGTTAAGGCAATCCCGTTAGGGTACTTTAACCCCTCATCCACAACAACCTTTTCGCCGTTTGGCCTTATCAAATATATTTTACCGGGGTTTTCTGCACCATCGGGCGCGGTAACATAAATATTGCCATTATGGGCAACTACAATATCATTACCGGGGATACCGTCTGCTACCACTTTTACATTATCATTAGCATCATACCTTAAAACCTGGTTGGTGGCAGTTGCAGCGGTATAGCGCATACCATCGGGGCCAAAAGCTGTGCCACCGGCCTTTTTTGAATCGATTTTTAATTGAACCAGTTTGCCGTCAAGCCCAACCTTATAAGTTTTTGCGTTGGGGATATCCTGGTAATAAACTTCGCCCTGCGCATTTGCCGCAGGCCCTTCAGAAAAACCATAACCACGGCCCACCAGTTCCCAGCCTTCGCCGGGTATTAAAATATCATTCAGGTATGGGTTCTTCGTTTTTTGCAGGGTTACCGGTTGAGGATAATCTTTCCATAACCAGCGCATAGCCGCAGGGAACACCGCTAATGACTGTTTGCCATTATGGCCGCCTTCGCCCCAGGCATGCATAACGGGGTTGCCTGCAAATATCAACGACCGCTCCATCATTTGGTTGGCAAACCACCAATCGCCACCATAAGCGTTTTGGTCGTTACTGCCATCCTGCAAAAATACTTTGATGGGTTTAGTTTCATATTTCCTGATCAATGCCGAATACCGGTCGCCGCCACGCAACCCTACATAAGTGCCGATGCCCGAGAATACTTTTGAAAACTCATTGGGCCGCTCCCATGCCGCGGTAAACGCCGCAATAGCGCCGCTGCTTTGGCCGCCAATAGCGCGGTCGTTCCCATTTTTTGATAGGTTGATAGTGCGGCCATCAGACGTTTTTTGTTTTTCTACAGCCGGTAAAAGCTCTTCCAATAAAAAGCGAGCATAGGCATCGCCTAATCCGTCATACTCAAAACTGCGGTCGTACCGGTCGAGCGCGGCTTTTGGGTCGGCACTAACCATACGCCCCGGCGAAACAAAGACACCTATAGTAACCGGCATTTCTTTGCTATAGATCAGGTTATCAAACACTACCGGCGCGTTTGCCTGTATGTTATCCTGGTTAATATATACGCAGGCGGGTTTAGCCGGGTCATACTCGGCAGGGATATAAACCGAATACTCATGCATCTGCCCCGGGAATATTTTTGAGTTTTCGAGCGTAAATTTCAATATCTCGCCCTTTGGCACCCCGGCACGAACAACCGACGCAGAATCAACCGGGTAGCTTTCTACGGGAGCTTGTGCAAAAAGGACAATCGGCGAGAGAAATAGAAGGATGAATGATAATGCTTTCATATCTAATAAATTAGAGTTAAACGGTGTTGTCATACTGAGGCCCTCAAAGCATGCGCGATGGCCTTTGCCCGCACACCCTTCGACGAGGCTCAGGGTGACAGCCCTTTTTTGTTTTTCTTTTTTAAAATATCGCATGCGGATCGGTGTATGCCCAACCCAATGCCTTTAGCATGGTAACGGGCTTACCGGTTAAATGCGTTACTTTTTCAATCACTATGGTATGCAAGTCGAGGTTGTTATAATCACGCTCGTTTTTTAGTATATCTACCAATTTTTTATTAGGGACCTTCTGACCCGGCGTTTCCAGTTCGCCAACTTCAATAAACACATGCACGGGCAGCTCCCTGTGTGTTGTAGCGTATTGCTTTTCAATATCAAATATCACCCCATTGGCGTATGACAATGCCGGGCTGCCAATCAATATATTTTTAAATAAGGTTGGTTTGGTAAACAGCACGTAAGTACCAAACAAACCACCCATTGAATAGCCATACAAGGTACGATTGGCGGGGTCTGCCTTATACTTGCTATCAATAAGCGGCATCAGCTCCTTTTCAATAAACCCCAAAAACGCGGGTGCGCCGCCGCTTTCGGATGATCCGGGAGTGGCTACGGGTGTAAAATCGCGGTTACGTTTATTGCCGGGCGAGCCGATGAGGCCGCCATCGCCAATAGCAACAACTATAGGTTCGGGTATATGGTACTGGGCCATCATCAGGCCCAGGTATTCCAACGTTGGCGAAAAATCATTAGCGCCGTCAACTACATACAATACCGGGAATTTCTTTTTGGCGGTATCATATCCTGCCGGGAAATGGATATAAATATCATAATCATGCCCCGCAACGGCAGAGTGTATTAAACGGTGTTCGGAATTGGGCACGGTTACCAATTCGGTTTGCTGCGCATAGCTTGCCGCCGAATTCATACATAAGCAAAACAGGACAAATGATAAAAGCTTCATAAAAGGTTTGCAGCAGATTTATGAAGCTAATATAGATTTAATTTGGGATTTTATGCAATCGATTGTCAATGACATAGGGGTGTTATTATTACCCCTATGTCATTGCGGTTAAAACAGGTACGGTTAAGCTAAAATCAATTCGTGAAATTCGTCTTAATTCGAAAAGGTTCGTGTTAACTCAAATTACTTATCACTCACCATAATCGGATTACCTTTGCCGCCCATAATAATGATCTTGGTATTTGGCGATAGCGCAATTTCTTTTTGTGCTTTAATAGCTTCGTACTGTAGTTGTTTATCAGACAAACCGGTTGAAAGTATCTTTTGATAATCAGCTATACCCTGTGCTTCCACGCGTTTACGGTCGGCTTCCTGGCGTTCTTTTTGAAGTACAAACTGCATTTTTTGCGCATCCTGCTCAGCTTGTATCTTTGATTCGATACTGGCGCGAACTGTGGCCGGTAAGCTAATGTTACGTACTAATATTTGCTGCACTTCCAGGCCGTTTTTAGCAAAATTATCAGTGATGGTTTTGTTTATTTTATATTGAAACTCCTGTCTTTTGGTAGAATACAGATCAACGGCAGCATAATTAACCGCGTTATCACGGATGGCGGTACGCGTAATTGGACGAACGATCTTATCCTGATAATCTTCGCCAATATTTTGAAGGATATAAGGCGCTTTTGCAGGATTAACGGTGTACAATACCGAAAGGTCAATAGTTACCTCCAAACCATCAGACGATAATACCTTTATCGCGTCATCGCCCTCAACCTGGCCTTCGCCGCTTTTGGCGCTCATGGTATAGTTTTGCGTTTGGATGTTAAACGTAGTAACCTCAACAGCCGGGTTAATAAAGTGGGGGCCGCTTTCAAGCACATTGTCCTGCACCTTACCCAACAGGGTTTGCACGCCAACTTTACCGGGATCAATTATTTTGAACGAAGAAAGAATTAAACCTATTACCACAAAAATTATCCCTACGGTGGTAACCAATTTGCCGAAGCGGTTTCCCGGTTCGGGCGAGCGTTTGAGCACCATACCTACAATAAGTACAATTACTCCTAAAATTGCGATAAGCATAATTTTTTTAAGTTTAAATTAGGGTTTATTAGTGTTTTTTATTCCTTTGATCAATCTTATTTTTAACGCTACAAATATTGCAGCGCCAAATGCCCCCGCCAGTACAAATTCATACTGTTTGTAGCTGAAGCCAAAGTATATACCCATTAGACATACAAAAAGGCCAATGTTACAAAGAAAATTGAGCGCCGCCTTTTTCCACATGTTAATATACGCTCATGGTGGGGTCAATATCTGCCGCCCAGGCCAATATGCCGCCCTGAAGGTTATATAGGTTGGTAAACCCACGTTGCTCTAACTGCATTATAGCCGCGGCACTGCGCTTGCCGCTGCGGCACATGATCACAACCGGCTTGCTTTTCTCAACTTTATCAGCCTCAATTAAAATGCCGCCAAGCGGTATCAATAAGCCGCCAATGTTTGATGTTTCATATTCAAAATCTTCCCTGACATCTATCAGTTGAAAATCTTCGTTATTATCCATTTTTTCTTTTAGTTCCTGTACGCTTATTTCTTTCATGTTGTTAAAAATTATTGATCAAATGTAGCTTTTTTTATAGTAATAGATAGTCCTAAGCCCTCCTTTAAATCTCTAGGAGATTACCTTAAAACCCTGTCGCTGTTTTTACCCTATCCTCCTCCTTTCCCTAAATTAGGGAAAGGCATCGCACAAAGCCCGCACGTTACCCATTTTTAAACTAAAGACATCGCCAAAACACCCCAGAACTCTTAAAAGTCGTTCGCGCTTTAAATCTCTTAATAAGTGAGATTGGGTTGAGGGTCTATTTCGTCCCTGATAATACCCATTTCGTCCCATAAATCCGTTCAACTAAAAAGTTTGTTCGTTTTTTGTAACATTAAGGGCCCGTAGGCGTTTATATATGGGTTGATTAAGTTGATTTGTGAGTGGTTGATTAGTTGAAACGTAATCAACCTAATCCAACTCAATCAACCATTCAACTAAAAAATACAAATGAGAAAAATTACCCGCTTCTTTTGGTTCTGTTCGGGAGCGCATATTGAGACTTTAAAAAAATACCCTATTGAGCATAATAAATATGTAGGTATAGGTGCTACCATATTCTTTACGGCGCTGTTCGCGTCGCTTTCGGGCGGATATTCTATGTACTTTGTTTTTAGCGGCAGCGCTTTCGCGGTGGGTTTTGCTATTTTATTCGGGCTGATATGGGGCACGGCCATTTTTAATATGGACCGCTACATTGTATCGAGCATCAACAAAGAAGGCACTACTAACCAGCAGATATTACAGGCTTCGCCGCGTATTTTGCTGGCCATTATGATCGGCATTGTTATTTCGCGCCCATTGGAGCTAAAGATATTTGATAAAGAGATTCGCCAAAAATTAAAAACAGCCTATCTTAAAGGGCAGCACAGCAAAATAGATACCCTGGAAAAAACTTACCGCGAAAAGTACGCCATGGAATTAGGTAAATCGAGCGACCTGAAAAAGGAGAAAGATTCGCTTGAAAAAGATATTAACCGCACACGTTTCCAGTTAAACCAGGAGGTTTTTGGTGATAAAACCAATCAAACCTCGGGCATCGTAGGGTACGGCACTTATGCCAAACAAAAGCAAACCGTTTTACAGGAAAAAGAGGACCGTTTAAAAACAGTTACCGCTGATGCCGGCAAGATGGACGATTACCTGGGGCAGCGTAAAGGCTTTGAAGGTGTAAATGATGTGAAACTGTTTAGCGAACACCAGTTAGACAGCCTTTCGAACGTGGCCGGTTTTGCCGACCGTAACTGGGCGTTGGGGCAACTTACCTATAATGAAAATGGCACGCGCGACCTGGATACTTATCTCGCTATATCCTTTATAGGCTACCTGTTCATTTTATTTGAATGCCTGCCGGTATTTGTAAAACTGATGTCGCCGAAAGGGCCTTATGATGTGGCCATCAGCAAGCTTTCAGAAGCAAACATCCACTATGCCGAACGCGACAAGGAACGGGATATTAATGTAAC
>JABDBT010000067.1:11767-14494 GCA_013288465.1 Bacteroidota bacterium
AGATGTAAAGCGGCGCAAAGCGATGATAAGCGGCCAATCGGCACATGACCTGGAGCGGCACCGTTATGATTGATTGGGTTTATTCATAAAGCATTATGTAAAGAAAATGGCAAAATCTTTACATATAAAATTATCTATGTATAAAAAATGCAATTATGTGAGCAAAGTCCGTTGTTATAACATAAGCCGGGGTTCCGCCTCTTTAGTAAGCCAATTGCTCACAATACATACAAAAAATGTATCCACAGGGTGGGCTGCCTGTAGGGACCGGGTGAGTCCTCACCGAGCGGCATTTACCTCAATGTTTATCGGCGACAACTCACCCCGACTACGCTACGCTGGTCGGCCGTCTCTACCGTAAACGGTAAAGAGGGCGGGAGAAAGGGTACGCGTTACCCTACTAATTTTATCCCCCACTATAAAATATTCCTATTTTATAGTAATTTGGCATAATACAAATCAGCATTAATGAAAAATCTTTATCTAACAGCAATTATTTCCCTGTTTGCCTGCGCTGTAATGGCCCAGCCTGCACCTAAATCAATTTTTTATACCGTCTCGTTCCCTAATGCCGTTCACCATGAGGCCGAGATCGTGATGACCCTGCCCGATGCCCCCGCCGGCGCTATCAAGGTACGTATGAGCCGCTCTTCGGCAGGGCGTTATGCTACGCATGAGTTTGGCAAAAATATTTATAACGTTAAAGCCTTTAATGTTGACGGCAGCCCGTTAACCCTTAAACAATTAGAAGGCGATGTATATGAAATAACCGACCACCAGGATGTAATAAAAGTAAGCTATACTTTATTTGGCAACCGTACCGACGGTACTTACGCCAGTATTGATGACAGCCACGCGCACCTCAACATGCCTGCCGCTTTTATGTGGGTAGTTGGCCAGGATAGCCGCCCAATAAAATTTGAGTTTAATGACCTGGATAAATATGGCTGGAAGGTAGCTACACAGTTAAAGCACGAAGGCGCCAATGTTTACTCGGCCCCAAACATGCAATATATGATGGATAGCCCTACCGAGCTATCAAAGTTTAAAGAAACCAGCTGGGATGTAACTAACCCAGGCGGCGATACAACCACTTTTGCAGTATAGCTTACATTCAATGATTTTACATCATCAAAATTACCGATCACATATACTAAAACCTGGTCGTCCTTAACTTCCAACCGACCGCCGCCGCGCCTGCCGCCTTTAATATTCGCGGTAAATTTAGGGTCGGCAATAATTAGCATTTTTTTACCTTTTGCCGCGTAACCGGCAGTTTCTATCGTAAAGTCTTTATCAGCAGCTAGCCTAACAACTTGTACATCTTTAAGATCGCTCCAATTTACCGATGCTGCGCTTGTAGTTATCTTCATGCTATCAGGTGATATGGCTTTGCCATTAATAGCAACCGATGCAGTTCCGGGTGTAACCGTGGCCATAGCGAAGTTTTGGCGGAAATCTTTGTTGCCATTTAACGGTATTAGGCCCGCTTCTTTAAATTCGCCTTCAATAAACTGGGCGGCTTTTTCAATACCGGGTGTAAAGGTGGCGCGTCCCTGCATATCATCTGCCGATAGGGTTTTGATAATGCGGTCAACATCATCCTGTTTGATCAGTTTGTCAACCTGCTTCATGGCTTTGGCATTGCTTGCCGCGTCCTGCGCGAAACTGCCGGTTGTTAGCGCCAAAAAGGCTATAGCTGCTATAATTTTTTTCATATTTGGTTTATTTTACTTTTGATGATAGCCAGTTATTGCGGAAAGCTTCCTGGTCTTTACTCAATGTTTTGCCTGCCTTTTCAAAAGACACTACTTCAACAGCAGGGCTTTCTTCTAAAGTTACCACGGCTTCATGCTGGCCGGTGCGGTTTTTATAAGTTAGGGTTATTTTATCGCCCGGCTTTTTACCGGCTATTGCCTCGGTGATACCATCGACATCTTTTATGTCTTTTCCATCAGCCTTTAATATCACATCGGCCACGTCAAGCCCTGCTTTATAAAGCGGTGTGCCTATTACGGTATTTGAAGGTATGGCAAAACCATCGCTTGTGGCAGGGCGTGCCTGGCCCGAACGGCCCCTGATGCCAAAACCATCGCCTAACTGGCCCAGCCATGCTTTGCCCGGTTGCGATTTTTGCACCAGTAACCCGGCTTTTTCAAGTAAGGCTGCATAATTATTCTTATCTGTACCGGTAACGTATTTGTTGAAAAAATCTGCCGCGAACTTTGGGTTCTTGGTTAGCTTTGCCAGTTCCGTTTGCAGGTCGGCAACTACATACGGTTTCATTACTTTGCCGCGGTCAAGCCAAACCAGGCGCATATAATCATCAAGGGTAAGGTTAAATTCCTCCCTTAAACGAAGCTCCAGCGCCAACGCTATAGCCCCGCCATAAGTATAATAACTGGTAAAAGTGTTCGCGTAGTTATTAGGGTCGATAGATACGCCCGCATCGGTAAATACGGCTTCACGACTACTTTGTGTAGCCGAGTAATTTAACGCCCCCGGAGCTGTGGTCATAGCATTAACAAAGCCCGATAATGAACGGGTAAAACCTTCCGGCGAAGTAAAACCGGCCCTCACCAACAGCATTTCGCCATAATATTGGGTAAAACCTTCGGCAAACCAAAGCTCGCTGCTCATATCGGCATGTTCAAAGTTAAACGGCTCTAAAGGTTTAGGGCGGATACGTTTTACATTCCAGCTATGAAAATACTCGTGCGACACCGT
>JABDBT010000068.1 GCA_013288465.1 Bacteroidota bacterium
CGGCGCATATAATAAGCATATTTGAGTCGAATAGAACTATAATCGGTTCATCACCTACATTTTAAATGTTCATCAATTGCCCTCAAACCACCTCCGCCACCACAAAAGTACTACCCCCAACAAACACTAAGTCATTACTGCCAGCGTTTTTTTGAGCATTAGCCAGGGCATCCTTTACCCATTGATATGCTTCGCCATGTAACCCAAAGCTTTCAGCTTTGAGCTTTAAGCTTTCTGCTTCCAGTCCCCGCGGTATATCGGGTTTGCAAAAGTAATAGATGGCGTTTTTTGGTAGTGCCGATAATACTTTACTGCTGTCTTTATCATTTACCATACCTATTACAAAGTGTAAGCGGGCATAAGGCACCCGGGCAATGTTTTTCAAAACTTCCTGTATCCCTTCGGCGTTATGCCCGGTATCGCAGATGGTTAATGGTGATTGATTAATGATTTCCCAGCGGCCATGTAAGCCTGTTAGTGTTTTTACCTGGCTTAAAGCTGTTTTTATATGATCGTCTGTAATATGAAAGCCCTGCAAACGCAGTTCATCAACAGCGCATAATACCGTTTTTATATTTTTAAGCTGGTACGTTCCGGGAAGATCGAGTTGTAAGTGATGTGTTGTGAGCTGTGAGTTTTTGGTAGCTGTTACATCTAAAAAATAATCAAAACCATTGACCATTGACCATTGACCATTGACTTCTTCCACCTCCCATTCCTCTGATGCGAAAGTTAACGCGCTGTTTTCCAGCTTTGCTTTTTGGGTGAATATATCCGCTACTTCGGGTTGTTTTTCGCCGATGACGACGGGGATATTGGGCTTGATAATGCCAGCTTTTTCGGCCGCTATAAGTTGCAGGGTATCGCCCAGTATATTCATGTGGTCCCAGCCGATGTTGGTAATAACGGAAAGGAGTGGAGTAATGATATTGGTCGAATCTAACCGTCCGCCCAAACCAACTTCAATAACGGCAATATCAACCTGTTCATTTGCAAACAGGTTAAAAGCTAAAGCCACCGTCATTTCAAAAAATGAAGGGTTTATCGTTTCAAAATCTTTAGCGTGTTCCGCCACAAAATCAACCACTTCCTGTTCGGTTATCATTTGCCCGTTTATGCGGATACGTTCCCTGAAATCTTTTAAATGAGGCGAAGTATATAAGCCTATTTTATAACCGGCTGTTTGCAAAATGGCCGCCAGCATGTGTGAGGTTGACCCCTTGCCATTGGTGCCGCCAATATGTAAGCTTTTAAATTTGTTTTGAGGATTGTCGAGAAGATCGCATAGGGCGATGGTATTATCAAGGTTAGCTTTAAATGCGGATTGCCCAACGCGGGTAAACATGGGTAGTTGAGCGTAAAGATATTCGAGCGTTTCGTTGTAATTCATCCGACCCAAATCTATAAACAATAGATAAATATCGCAGAACTAATATACTTTAAGTAGAAATGCATACTCCCCATGCGTATTGCCCGAAGCAGCTACGGATGATGTGAACCTCGTATTTTTAATGGCTTCTATACAATCCTGCACCTGGTCAAGTGTAGCTTTTGTGCGGCTGCGGTTAATATGTGCTTCTAATACGTTGCCATTTTGGTCGATAGTAAAATCAACAACAACTATACCTGGTAGGCGGTGTACATTTTTTACATCGGGCACGTTAACGTAGTTCCAGTGCGGCATACTTAGCCCATTACCCGATCCGCCGGGCCCATAGTTATCGCTTAAATTAGAGCCATTAGGGCTTCCCTGGTTGCCGGGAGTAGTAGTTGTACCATCACCGCCGCCAGTGCCTTTGTTGGTATTCCCTTTAAACAAAGCCGCCTGGTTTACCACTTGTTTTTGCGTAGGTTTAGCTGTTTGGGTAGCTACGTTTGTTGTTGATTTTTTTGATTTATTGTCAACCACCGGTGCATCCTCTGTATTTTGCGTAACTATTTTTTTGTCGCTGTTATCCACTTTTGTTTTTTCATCCGTTGGTGGCGTTTGGGTTACTTTTTCGGGTACGGTATGATTTGCTTTTGGCGATACCGACGGCTGCTCAACACTGGTAATGTCTTTACCCGAGCCTTCATCAGTTGTGCCATAATTTACCAATATGCCACCCGTACCAACTTCCTGCGGCGGCGGGTTGCGAAAAACAATAAAATAACACAAAGCCATTACAGTAGCCAGAACAATGCCTGTTGCTGCAAATGCCTTTGGGTAATTATTTTCTTCTTGATAAGTCATTTGTTAGTTATTGGTAACTGGTGATTAGTTAATTAGAGATTAGGCCACTTGCAAGCTAATCTCTAATTAACTAATCACTAATCTCTCTATTTAGGTTCCGTTGCTAAAACCAATTTAATATTCAATTTTTGGGATATGTCCATTACGGCTACAACATCCTGTATGGCAACTGTTTTGTCAACGTATAAAACAATGGTCAGCTGCGTAGCCACGCTTTTATAGGTTGCCAGGGTTGCCTGCAACTGAGCTACCGGTACTTCCTTTTTATCTACATAATACCGCAGGTCCTTTGTTACCGATACTACTATTGTTTTTTTTGATACCGCCTGCCCGCTTGATGATTTTGGCAGCAGTAATTTAATAACATTAGGGTTGGTAACGGTTGAGGCGATAAGAAAAAACAATAGCAGGAAGAACGTGATATCGTTCATGGCCGATGTATGCACCTCGGCCGATACCCCTCTTTTTCTTTTTCTCAGGTTCATTTACTTGGTTCTTCTAACAGGTCAATAAACTCAATAGCATCGGTTTCGAGGCTTAATATTACCTTATCAACCATCATATTTAAAATATGATAACACACGTAAGCCACAATACCCACAAACAAACCTGCGGCCGACGTTACCATTTTTACATACAAACCACCTGATATAACGCCCATACTGATATTATCTGTTTGTGAAATATCGTAAAATATTTTAATTACCCCGGCAATAGTACCCAGGAAACCAAACATGGGGGCAATACCGGCAACAATGCCCAATATGCCAATGTTTTTTTCCAGTTTGGCCACTTCAAGTTTGCCTACATTTTCAATAGCGCCCTCAATATCCTTAATTGGGCGACCTATGCGCAGTAAGCCTTTTTGCAGCATACGACCCAAGGGCGTGTTGCTGTTTCGGCAAATAGCTATGGCCGACTGCAAGTTACCCGAATGGATACTTTCGCGCACCTGTATCATTAAGTTCGATTCGTTTTTAGATGCCTTGCGGATGGTAAAATATCTTTCGAAAAATATAACCAGCCCTAATACCGCTAAAAAACCTATGGGTACCATTACCCACCCACCTTTAATTAACAAGTCGCCGAAACGAAGGTCCTGCGTGGGTATGGCCGCTAATTGCTGTGAGGCATGGTTGGCGGTATCCGCTAATTTATGAGCGGTATCTGTTACGGTTTGCAAAAATAATAGTGTCATTACTTTAGTTTAATTTCCTGGATGTATGATGTTGTAGAAATTTTATTTTCTTTTTTTAATTTAAGCATTACTGCTTCCGCCTCTTTATGGGTTGGGTAAATACCTGCAATTACAAAACTTTTAGGGCCTGCTATATCAATTGATAAACTGGCGCTAACACCAATGCTGTTAAACCTGCTGATCAGTGCATTAGCATCGGCAAGCGTCGCTTCGGTACTTACTACAAGTTCAAAATGACTCTTTTTGGTATTGTTTGGTGCTTGTTTTATTGCAGAATCTTTTTTTGCCGGGTTAACGGGTTGCTTAGCTGCTGTTGGTGTATTTATTGTTTTTTTTGTAACTGCCGGCAGGGGTAGCTTCTGTTTCATTTTTGCCGAATCAGCTTTTCTCGTTGAATCAGCCTTTGCTACAGAGTTGGCTTTGGCTATCGAATCAGCTTTTACCGAATCAATTATAGGTTTTTGAACCGGTATAGTTTTTATAGCGGTGTGTGCGGTACTATCGTCTGTTTTTATCCCTCTTATCTGGTGTTCCCAGGCTCTAAATTTTTCATAGGTTGAAGGTGCAAACCGGTAAACAGCGAAAAAGCCTATTCCCAATAAAAGCACCACAGTCAATAAGATATACCATGCGGTATGCCTGCGCCTAACGCCTTCGTCATATACCTTATCTAATTGAAGAAGTGATGGGAACCTGTCATCCAGGTCGTCGGCAGCAGCTTTTGAGGTAAAGGTGATAGCGTGGATATCATCATCCGTATTAACCGGGGTTTGGATGATTTCTACTATGGGTTTTGCTTTTTGCTGCTGTATCTCAATAGGTTCATAACCAAACAGGCCGGCATTTTCTGTTAATGCCTCATTGGCTTTAAACGCCAGTGCCGACTGATATGTATAAAACCAGCCGAGATCAGCAAAAGCCACATCATTTTCTAAAGCATCGTTTTTTAAAGCCTCAACATATTTTTCGATGAAATACTTTGCAGATGCCAGGGATATATTCTTTTGATCGGCAACATATTCTGTTAAGGTATCATCCTCAATTACCTGTGGGTCAAATTGTACCTGGTGGTGAGGGGGATAAAACTTGCCTTCGGCTTCATTATAAAAAGCACCCACACGGGCATGAACCAGGAAGCCCAGGCCCGGCACAGTTATCTCACCATTTTGTTTAAGTAGCTCGCTTATATAAAGACTTACGTCCATCTGTTAAAGTAACGGATTAATTATAAAATATCAAAAAAATTGCTGCCACCAGGCAATGGACCTAAAAACTATAGCCAGCGCCGCCAAATATATTAAATCCGTAGTCAGGATAGTACAACCAGGTTTGATTAGTTGTATTTAAAATATTATTTACTTTGCCAAAAATAAATATTTTACTGTTAACCTTATATTCAACGCCGCCGCTCAAATCAACAAATGAGTTTATGGGTAACGCCACTACAGAAGGCGAAGACCCTGGTGTCGGGCTTAAAATATAACTCTTGTCGTAAGCCGCGCCCCTAATTAATAATGAGCCGGTAATTTTTACATTATCAGAAATCTGTATTGATGCTCCGGCTGTTAATTTAAACTTAGGCAGGTTCCAGGCCTGTGCCTCAGTAGCCATTTGATAATCTTTAAATTCAACACGTCCAAAAATATTTAATTCATCAGCAGGCTTATAATCCAATTCGCCGTTAAAGCCATTTACGCGCGAACTTCCATCATCATTTATAACCGTAAATTTATTTGTGGTGGTTCTAAAATTATTCACAAATAATACCATATCGCTTATGCTGTTACGGTAAATGTCGGCTTTAAAGCTAAGGCCCGGCGCTAAGGTGCCTTTTAACCCGGCGCTGATATCTAACTTGTCAACAGAGTTTTTGATGGGGACATTAGGGCCAATAAAAGGGTTTATTTCTGACAGGTCTCGCAGCGATGTTTTATTCACATCGCCCTTTGCTTCAACAAACAAGCGCACATATTTGGGTATTACCTGTAACTCGGCTTTAACCGCCGGGAAAATATAAAAGTTTGAAGTATAACCAAACTGATCAACAATGTTTATGCCCGCGTCAACTTTATAAAAACTGCCCTGGAATTTAAGGTAGGGGTTAAGCCTTAATAAGCTGTTATTATAGGAGTATAAACTATCATTTTGTGTGCTCAGATCAAGCGACCCGCTTACACCCGCGTAAAACTGTTTTACAGTTTGATTTAAAAAGCCCGATAATACCACGTTGTTTTCTTTGGCCTGGTATGCATCACTATAGGCGTAGCCTTTTATTTTTACGGCGTATGTAAAATCGTTTTCAACATCTTTATAGTTTTTGGCTAACTCGCCTTCGGCGCTTATAATGCTAAAGTGCTGTTTGCCGGGGTTGAAACCTACAGGCGCTGGATTAGCCGTATTATAGCCATAAAAATAATTGGTGTTGTAGTTATAGTCAATGCGGCCGCTCAGCGCGTTCTGGTCTGTAATACTTTTACCAAATATGCCAATAGCATCCTTGCTCTGGTTTTGCTTGTAAAGCGTGCCCTCCTGGGCAAAATGTTTAATATAGCCGCCCGCTTGCAGGGCTTCGTCGCGCCCGTTATTAATGTAGGCTTCACCGTAGGTGGTTTTTAAATTGCCCAAACCTAATTTTACATAGTTATTTTGCAACAACGAATCTTTTTCGGCAGGCATCTTCATCGCGTTAAGCTGTTTTATCTCCTCATTCTTTTCCAATCGCTTATCTAAAGGGTCATAACTTAACGGCGCTTTAAACGGAAATTTATCCTCCAACTCGGGGTTGCGGCGTATTTTTACTGCGTCGGCCAGCACGGGTTTATAGGCAGTTGTTACCACAATTTCCTCTGTGAGGCTCCCCGGCGACTGGTCTTGTTTGTTATTTGCATTGTTGTCTGTGGCTTTCGTTGCAGCATCGCCTAAGTTTTTAGCATCTATTTTGGGTGGCGTTGCCGTGGTTTTACCAGGGCTTTTACTTACCGGTTTGGCCGGGGCTTTCTTAACCGGCGCTTTTTTAGCATGGGTTTTTGCAGCAGCCTTTTTTGTTTTATGCTGATTTGTTTGCGCGTTAACCGGAACAAAGTATAGTACTGTGATTAAGGTAAGCAGCGTATATATATATTTTAGTTTCATGTGCCTGTCTTATTTATCCTTTATTTTCCGGTTTCTTGTTTTGTGTAGTATCTGGTTTTGCCTCATCCGTATTAGGGAACTGTTTTCCCGGGTCTAATACTTGCAGCTTTTGTTTAGCTGTAGGCAAAATATCGTCATCGCCCTTATAATTATCAATAACACTTTGCAGCGTTGCCTTAGCCTGGAAATCGTCCTTTAACTTCACATAATTATCGGCTAATAAAATGAATGTTTTGGCTACCCAGTAATCATAGTTGGGCATTTCTTTAGCCAAATCAAAACAGGTTTTTTGCGATGCTTTATACTGCCTTTTTAAATACTGTATGTTGGCCAGGTTATATTTAGCTTCGGCAGCGGCCACCGTTTTGGTATTGCTTACGGTGTAATCAAGTTCATTTACCGCGCTGCTGGTATCGCCTTTTTGCAGATAGGCAAGGCCGGCGTATAAGCCGGTTCTAAATTTATCTTCCTGTGCCGATTTTTCATTTTCCCTAACCAGCTTAGCATAGTTAAGCGCGTCATCAGGCATTTTCATTTGCGCGTAACAAAGCAGCAGGTTGTTAATGGCGAAATTATAATCAGCCTTATATTCAGAATTGATCTCCAGTTTTTTGAGGAACACAACAGCATCATTATATTTTTTTTGCGCCATGTATAGCTTAGCCATACTTATTAATGATTGCTCGGTATAGGTGCTTGTCCAGTCGTTTAATATCACATTGTAATCGGCAACAGCATCATCAGGTTTGTTTAATTTAACCAGGCTTTGCGCCCTTATAAACCTTGCCTGTTTATCATATATAGGTTTGGTGGTAAACTTATCAAAATAAGCGCTTACGGCTGATACGGTGCCCTGCCAGTCGCCCCGCAAATAAAGGTTGTTTGCGGCGGTGTACATAATGTTTTCCTGCTGTGCAGCCGAATAATTGGCTATAGGCGTTGTAGCCGCGTAAGCTATAAAGGTTGCCGCGTCGCCCTTGTCTGTATATATCTTTTCAATTTGTTTTAAAGCCTGTTTTGCCTCATCGGTTGAAGGGTACTCTTTTATTACCTGTTTAAATGACTCAACCGCCACATCATCATTGTTATTATTATAATCAATAAGCCCTATAGTAACCAGTGCACGGGGTATATAACTACTGCGTGGGTACTTTTGTATCATGGCCTGCAAGTCGGCTTTTGCTGTGGCGCCGTCGTTCTTTAAAAAGTAGGTATAAGCAATTTCAAAGTCGGCATCATCGGCATAATCCGAATTGGGGAACTTGTTTAGCACATCGTTAAGCGTGCTTATCTTGGTATCTAACGATCCCTGCAAACCCTGTATCATGCCCCGCTGAAACAACGCGTAATCTTCGCCGTGTATATGTTCGGCAATTATCTTATTATAATACTCTAAGGCCTTATCATAACTTTTCAGCACAAAATAACTATCGCCAATACGGGTTATAGCATCATTAATGGTGTTCTGATCTTTTTCATCGCCATCAATAAACCGTTCAAAATAAGTAGCTGCTTTTTTATATTTTTCGCCGCCAAAAGCCGCGTAACCCATGGCATAATTAGCATAATTATAAACGTTGGTTTCTTTGGCTTCGGGCATGGTTAAAAACTTCTCGAAATTGTCAACCGACTCGCCATATTTGCGTACCTCGTACATGGCTTCTGCCATCCAGTAAACCGTTAATACTTTGATCTTGGGGTCAACAGGGTACTTTAACGAACGAAGGAAAATACCAATGGCATTTTCAAATGCCCGCTCATTGTAAAACTCAAGGCCACGGTAATAAGTTACTTTTTGATAAGCTGTACGCGCGCTTAGGTTTTTATTGGGGATTGGCTCCAAAATGTCAACCGCTTCTTTATAGTTGCGCGAGTTTAATAACTCTTCGCCCAGCAATATCTTCATTTCTTCGGAACGCGATTGCGGGTAGTTTTTTAAATATAACCGGGTAGCGTTTAACGCCTGTGTATTAAAATCAAGTTCGTACGATAGTTTGGCATACTGGTATAAGGCGTCCTCCTGTAGCTGTGCGTCGAAAGTTAATTTTGACGCGGCTAAAAAGGCGTTGCGGGCGCTTTGTTTATCATCCAGTTTTAAAAATACGCCGCCCAGTATGTAGCTGCCGTTTTGGCTGTAAACATCATTTAGTTCAACCAATTTTTTTAGCTCAACAGCAGCTTTTGGGTAATTGCCGGTTTTATTATAGGCATAACCCATTTGGTAACTATCCTGCGTACTTTGCGTTTTACCCATATCCTCGCCTTCAAAACGGGCATAGTATTTTACTGCGTTGGCATAATCGGCCTTCGCAAAATACGATGCGCCAATAATGCGCAACATCTCGGTTTCATGCTGTTGGTGGGTAGTATTAATAATAGGTATGGCATAGGTAAGCACATCATCATAACGCTTATCTAAAAAGTAAACAGCGGTTATATAATACGGGTAGCTGTTTTCGTATTTTTTTGAATTTTTAAGCTTTTCAAAATTTAGCAGGGCCAGGTGATAATCCTGGTTAAGGTACGCTATGTAGGCAAAATAATAAGTGGCATCGTCCATAAACGGCGAGCGTTTGTTTTTTACTTCGCTAAATAATAATTGCGCGTTTTTGTAATCATTTAAAGCAAAATAAGCATACCCTTTTCTAAATTTATACTCGGTGTTTTCGCGCCCGTTCAAATCAACCGCGCTTACTTTATCAAACCACTCCAGCGTTTCTTTATACTTCCCTTTTTTTGAATAAGTTTTCCCAATTTCAAAAAAAGCCAGTTTGGTTAAAGGGTTTTCGGGATGTTCTTTGATGAATTTCAAAAACAGGCTTTCGGCGTCATCGTTACCTAATTCGAGCGCGCAAAGGGCAACATAATATTGCGCATTTTCCTGTAACAAGGACACCTCTGTTTCAAATTTAGGCTGGTTGCTTGTTTTTAACCGCGATGCTTCTACCTGCCTGAATTGCTCGGCTGCCGCTGTGTATTTTTCTTTGTCCAGCAGATCCATAGCGGTATGGTAAGTGCGATATACCTGGAACGAAGGGTTTTGCTGTGCGTGTACGTAGCATACAAAAAATAAGGAAACAGAGAGGAGGATGTATTTGATTTTTACCATAAAACGCGTACGAATAATGTGCTAAATTAGCTAAACGCAAAAATGTAATTCACATTAGTAATTAACAAATGTGGATAACGTATTTTTAACGAAAGTATGTGTTTTGATGGTATGTGTGTGGAAAACTTTTAATTAATTACTGCGTTATCATACCATTAATTTAATCGGGGTTATATGCCAGGTATTTACGAAAGAATAGTAAAATTTAACGAGAGCTTGCTGCCCGATATGGTTAAGTTTAAGTACGAAGCCATGGCCGAAAACATATTCAGGTTTTACAGGGGTACATGCCATTTGTTTTATGAGGACCTTGCCCAAAATGATAATTTGCCGCCAGCGCCCATAACCTGGATATGCGGCGATTTGCATATTGAGAATTTTGGCAGCTATAAAGGGGATAATCACCTGGTTTACTTTGACCTTAATGACTTTGACGAGGGCATACTTGCGCCCGCAAGCTGGGAACTGGCGCGGATGTTAACCAGTATATTTATTGCTTTTGACAGCCTGGATATTGAGGAAGAAAAAGCTTTGATTATAGCGCAAATGTTTTTGAAAAATTACTCGGCCATATTAACCGGCGGAAAGCCAAAAGCTATTGACCCCAGAACAGCCAAAGGCATAGTTTGCGATTTTTTAACTGCTGTAGCCAAACGCAAACAGAAAGACCTGTTAAAAAAACGTACCGAACTTAAAAAGAAAAAGAAACTGGTTTTATATGTAAAACACGAGAAGCATTTTGAAATTGATAAGCCGTTAAAAAAAGAACTTGTACATCATATTAGTGAATGGATAAACCACAGCAGCAATGCGCCATACAATTATAAAGTGATCAACTGTTTGTTCAGGCTGGCCGGTACCGGGAGTGTGGGGGTAAAGCGTTATATGTTTTTGCTAAAGAACCTCGATATAAAAAACAGGTATTTTTTGTTGGATATGAAGCAGGCTAAGGCTTCATCATTGCAACCATATACAACGGTTAAACAACCCAAATGGGCATCAGAAGCCGAGCGGGTAACCCATATACAACAGCGTATGCAAAACACTTTGCCAGCCTTTTTAAATACCACTATTTTTAAAGGTGACCCCTATGTTTTGCAGCACATGCAACCAACGGAAGATCGCATTAACTTTGAACTTATAAAAAATGATTCAGGAGATATTTGCCAGGTAATTGACGATATGGCTTTGTTAACCGCTTCGGCACAGTTACGCAGCGGTGGCAGGCAAGGCTCGGCGATAGCTGATGAGATGATCGCTTTTGGGCAGGATAATAAATGGCATTTACCCATACTGAAATACGCAGCAAACTACGCAAAACAAGTTAAAAATGATTACCGGGAATTTATGAAAGGGTATAGGGATGGGAGGTATGATAGTCCATAGTCCATAGTCCATAGTCCATAGTCCATAGTCCATAGTCCATAGTCCATAGTCCATAGTCCATAGTCCATAGTCCATAGTGGTACATTATGTTAAGCTTGCCATGAAACATTTACAACCGCTGTAACGTTTAAAACCCTTTCAACTATTACAACCTTTACAACAATTACAACCCTTTTAACCCGCATGTAATTTTTTAAACATAAACCCATTAATCCCGGTGATTTTTAACAATTTTGCTCCCAAATTTTTACTTTAGTTTGGAAACTTATATACAAGCCACCCTGTTCATTTTATTATTGCTGTGTTTCATTGTTCAGTTATACTTTTTAATAGCTAAACAAAACGCTTTTGCCGCCTATAAGTTAACTGACGAACTGCCTGAAGTTAGCCTGCCTATTTCGATAGTTATAAGCGCCCGTAATGAAGCACAAAACCTGGAAGAAAACCTGCCTTCGATATTACAGCAAAACTACCCCAATTTTGAAGTAGTGGTGGTTAATGATTGCTCGTCCGACGGATCTGACCTGGTTTTAGAAGAATTACAAAAAACTTATCCGAATTTGCGTGTGGTAACTATAACAGAGCATGTCCGTTTTAAAACCGGTAAAAAATTCGCACTTACGCTGGGTATCAAAGCTGCAAAAAACGAGCATTTATTGTTTACTGATGCCGATTGTAAAGCCGCATCAGTAAACTGGGTAACCTACATGGCATCGCATTTTGCAGGGCCGGTACAGATCATATTGGGCTATTCGCCTTATTATAAAACAGGCAACTTTTTAAACTCATTTATCCGTTTCGAAACAGTAAAAACCGGCATAAATTACTTGTCGGCTGCTTTAGATGGCGATGCATATATGGGCATAGGGCGTAATTTAGCTTATACCAAAACCTTGTTTTTTGGCGCTAAGGGTTTCGCCGCGCACATGCATGTATTGGCCGGCGATGATGACCTTTTTGTAAATCAAAATGCCACCTCCACCAATACAGCCATTGAAGTGCACCCGGATGCATTTGTATTTACTCACGCTAAAACAACTTTAAATTCATTATACAAGCAAAAGAAACGGCACATGGGTGTTGGCAAATTGTATAAAGATAAACACCGCCGCCTACTAAGTATTGATGCGGTGACCGGATTTTTATTTTACGCGTTGTTAATATGCTGCCTGGTTTTTAGCTTAGACCCCTTGCCCGCGCTGGGGTTATTATTATTCAGGTTGATAGCACAAATAATCATTTATCGTAAAACATTTAAGAAGTTGGATGCATTATCATTAATATGGTACCTGCCGTTTTTTGACTTTGTTTACTATCTCTATTTAAACGTATTTGGCCTTATCGGGACTTTTGTAAAAACTACCAAATGGAAGTAAATGTAAATTTTACCGAAAACGCGAAGAATGATTTTCACCTGGTGGTGAGGGCACGCGAGGGTGATCAAAGGGCGTATGCCGACCTGATGCACCGCTACAAAGACTCCATTTATTATATGGTGCTTAAAATGGTTAATAACAAGGAGGACGCGATGGACCTTACTGTAGAAACCTTTGCCAAAGCTTTTGAAAAATTAGATAAATACCAGCCTGATTTTGCCTTTAGTACCTGGCTATTTAGGGTGGCTACTAATAACTGTATCGATTTTATCCGGAAGAAAAAACTGAATACTTTATCAATACACCAGATGACGGATGATGAGGGTGATGAAAAACCGTTCCAGATAAAAGCGGATGTTTTAAACCCCGAGGAAACCTCTATTAAAAAACAACAAACCGAAGAATTAAAGTTGCTGATAGAGAGTTTACCGGCCCGTTACCGTAACCTCATTACCTTGCGGTATTTTGACGAATTATCATACGAGGAAATAGCCGAACAGCTCGACCTGCCCCTGGGTACGGTTAAGGCTCAATTATTCAGGGCCCGGTACCTGTTGAGCAATATCATGAATCATTTTTCGCGCGATGACATCTGAGCAGCTATTTAAATATTTCCCGGCGCTAACACCGCGGCAACAGCAGCAGTTTGAACAATTGCCCGCCTTATATAGTTTCTGGAACAACCAGATCAATGTAATATCGCGCAAGGATATCGACCAGTTGTTTGAACGGCATGTTTTACACTCATTGGGTATTGCTAAAGTAATATCCTTTTTGCCCGGCGAAAAAGTGCTGGATGTTGGCACCGGCGGCGGTTTCCCCGGCATTCCATTGGCCATACTGTTTCCTGATACGCAATTTTACCTGGTTGATTCTATCGGTAAAAAAATCAAAGTGGTGCAGGAAGTAGCCAAAGCTTTAGGTTTAAACAATGTTAAGGCGGCACACCTGCGGGCCGAGCAGGTAAATGAAATGTTCGACTTCGTAGTATCAAGGGCTGTAACCCGTTTGGGCGAGTTTTATCCCTGGGTGAGGGGCAAGTTTACCAAATCATCAAATAACACACTGCCATCGGGCATTTTATACCTAAAAGGCGGCGACCTGCAAGAAGAGATCACCGAGTCGGGCCTCAAAGTTCAGCAATATTACCTTAAAGACCATTTCGCCGAAGAGTTTTTTGAAACGAAGCAGGTGGTGTATGTGAAGGGGTAGTTTTAGTCTTGAGTTCTGAGTAGTGAGTTCTGAGTCAAATATTTGTCAGAACTCTGGACGACTTACTCCTTACCCGGTGGCGGCGGTGGTGCAACCGCCCCTTTCTTAAACAGCTTTAACGGATTTGGTGGTTGTGGTGGCGCTCCCGGCGGCACAGGTAGTGTTTGATTACTGCTTCTTTTTTTAACAGTTTTGCCTTTTTTGCTCTTTTTAAAAGGGTTTATGCTCTTTATACTTTTAAAGACTTCGCCGGGTGAGGGTGGGGCAGGCGGTGGCGGCGGCGCGCTTTGCGAAAACGCCTTTGATGAAATTACGAGTAACCCAAAGCTTAAAATAAGCCCCAAAACATATTTTCTTTTACGCGAATGTTTCTTTTTGTTTAACATAACAGGTTAATTGATGGTTGTTACACTTTGCAATTATTAGTATAACAACTAAAATCAATTATAATTGTTTCTATTTCTTCGCTAAAGTATATTCTCCCCAAAAATCGGTAGGGGCAGCCAGGTTCATGTTTTGAGGAGTTGCACTTCCTAAATTATAACTTACGCCGTCGGCGCCAACAAAACTAATTATATCATCCCGACCGGTATCTATTATCCTGCCGCCATTACCAATAACGCCGTTGAGTTTAATGTCATAAGTAAACTTTAAAGGCTTATCGGTGGCAAATTCAAGGTATTTTAGTGGGATAGCTAACTCATACGTATAGTGCATTTTATTATCAAAACGCGATGCCGCTTTAATCCCTTCTTCGTTGTAGATAGAGATCGCATCATCAGCAATTTGTTTTATACCGGCAACGCCA
>JABDBT010000069.1 GCA_013288465.1 Bacteroidota bacterium
CTTTCGCCTGTGCACAAAAATTACCTAACATACAGCAAAAAAGTTTGCGTATTCCGGTGGATATGAAAATTGATGGTAAGGCCACAGAATGGAACAACCAATTGCAGGCACATAATAGCGCTACAAATATATTTTACACCCTGGCCAATGATGATGAAAACCTGTATTTAGCTGTACAAGCAATTAATGCAAGGATAATTGAGAAAATACTGGATGTTGGCATTACCTTAACAATTAACAATGCCGGGAACAAGAGCGATAAAGCAAAAGAAAATATTTCTATTTCCTATCCGGCGATAAATGATAGATACACACATAGCATTTTAGTTAATGCCGGTGACAAGGCTAATTGGAGTGGCTTGCCATCGTATGCGTACCAGCTCCCAACAACGCTTACACGGACTGATTCGACAGTTGCGGTAGCTAACAAATTATTTAATACTAACTCAAAAAACATTAAAGTATTAGGTTGTAAGAATTTACCTGACACACTTATTTCGATATACAATGAATATAATATAAAGGCAGTTGCGGAGTTCAGCAATAATGGTGTTTATACCTATGAGCTTGTAGTTCCATTAAAATTCGTAGGGATTTCAATTAATGATCATCAAAAATTCACTTATAACATCAAATTAAACGACTGGGGAAATGCCATGGCTGCACACACCTACATGTACCATGATCCTGTTACGGGCAAGCGCGGCGACGAAATGGACGGAGACCCGGATCTTAACTCTACTACAGAATTTTGGGGAGAATATACATTAGCCAAAAAGTAATAGCTTTGTATTGTCAGCAACACCTGATTAATTAACCATGTCTAAAACATACCTCATTAGCGGTGCCGGGAGCGGCATTGGCCGGGCCATAGCACAAAAATTAAGCAATACCGGGCATAACTGTATTTTATTAGGCCGCAATGCGGATAATTTGCAGCAAACACTAAAAACATTAACACCCGGCAAACATTTAGTATTCGCCGCTGATATAACCGATAAGGAAAGTTTAGCTAAAGTTTCGTCCAAATTGGGCGGCGTACCCATTAATGGCCTAATAGCCAATTCGGGCATCGGCGGCGAAAACCAATGGGGCAAAAACGACCGCTGGGGCACCATTATTGAAACCAACCTAACAGGCACGTACAATTTTGTAAATACCTTTTTACCCAACCTGCGTAAAGCAACCTACGGCGGCCAAATAGTAATTACCTCGTCCGTTTTAGCGCGGTTGGGTGTTGCCAACTATTCGGCTTATTGCGCTTCAAAGGCGGGGTTGCTGGGTTTAATGCGGTCATGGGCGGTACAGTTTGCACCCGAAAATATATTGGTTAACGCCATTTGCCCCGGCTGGGTAGATACCGATATGGCGCAACAGGGCCTGCAAGGCATTGCTGATGGCATAGGCATCACCAAACAGGAATTTTATGATATAGCCATGCAAAGCGTCCCGCTAAAACGCATGAGCAAACCCGAAGAAATTGCTGGTTTAGTTGCTTACCTGCTAAGCCAAACCGCCATAACCGGGCAGGCTTTGGATATTAATGGCGGCGCGGTGATGAATAGCTGACCGTTGATTTAGGGTGATTAGGGGATTTCGTTGATTTTTTAACAACCGAACATTAATATTATAATTCGTTAATAATTTTTCGGAATTCATCAATGGATACGATATTGAGTTTAGGGAAATCAATTGTTTTTAAATGGTTAAAATGCCTATCATTGGTAACCAGGTAATCTGCATTTCCGGCAACCGTTAAATCCACAAACTTATTGTCATCGGGGTCGTTTTCAATAAGGTTCCATTTAAAATAAGGTTCATCAAATATCACATTGGGAGCCACACTTAAAATTGACAATACAAGATTTGCAGTTTTTTCCGAATATATAATGGCTAACTTTTCTTCATATTCGGTCATTATCTCATTACTGATTAGCCATTCAAACCGCTTTTCTTTAAATGCGAGATATAGCCAGTAATGACTACTTTGGGGAGGGATAGAAGCTAAAAGGCAATTTGTATCAATAACAACAATCATTAACTTTCGCCTTTAAGCATATCATCAAAGTCCTTTTGTGTATATCCTTTTACAGATGTAATTTTTTTAACCTCTTCATCCAATAAATCAGAATAATGATTAACCATCAAATTTTTTAATTCTTTGGTTTCATTCTCCGACATAGGCCTATTGAATAGCCTTAACAAGCTAACTTGTATTGGATTAAGTTCTGTATGTAACTTTTGAGCTGTTGCCATGATTTTATGTTAACACCAACAAATTTACTGAATTAAGAATGATTATCAAAAAGTATGCAAACCGATTAATTGCCGGTTGTGTATCAACCATTACAATCATTTTTTTGTTCCCTGCACCTCCACCATCTTCACCGCATACCTTCTCCCCAATTCATCTGCCGACGGGCTGTCAAAATGCAGGGTATCGCCACGGTGTACCAAACCTTCAGTGGTAACTACACTGGTATAGGGCACAAGACCGGGTAGTTTTACAATCTCTTTATTAAACTCAGCAAACTCGGGCCTGTACCCGCCCAATTGGCCCGCTACAAACGGGGTATTGGCATTTCCAACAAGTCCGCGTAAACGGGTTATCAGTTCTGTTAACTGCGCAAGATAACGCTTCACCTGTTCGGGCTTGCTATTGGCTTCGCCCTGGTGCCATATAATGCCTTTGATCACACCGTATTGCATGGCAAATTTTATACGTGCAACCGCATCATCATACGGGTGTGTTTTAGTGGCCGGGTCATAAGCGCCCAGCAGCCAATGCTCAACAGGCGTACCGCCTACCGCGCAGGGTATTAAACCTATCTTAACTTTAGGGTTAGTACTGGTTTTTGCCATCGCTATCCCAAATGCCAAACCCGGGCCAACGCCCGCTATAGCCTTATCAAAATGTACCGGGTGTTTGGCAACCACCCAGGTATTATCTTTAGTGAGCATATACACCCTGCCATCGCCTTCGGTTTTAAAATCGCCGGTTACATAACCCCTGCCTGCCATGTTTGATTGCCCGGCCAATATGTATAATTCAAAATTAGGGTCGGGCTGTTGCGCGTAGGATGAAAGCGATGCTAAAAGGCATACAGACAATAGCAAAAGGTGATTTTTCATAACTATCAAATCAATAAACAAGCGTCATTGCGAGGTACGAAGCAATCTCTACACATGCTATTCCCACTTGCAAAGTTCAAAGATTGCCACGCTATCGCTCGCAATGACGGTATTTTTTTACGATTTCTAAATTAATACTTAGCAGGCGTACCCGGCTTCGCTACCGATTCGCGGATGAATTTCCGTAAATTTTCACTCGCATCTGCCCCATCCGGTTTACGTAAATACAGCATGTGCCCGCTTTCGTAACCTTCCCAATGCATACGGTCTTTTAAACGACCGCTGGGGTCCATTTGCCACATATCATATTTAGCGTTAAAGTAATCGCAAGCGCCATCAAAATAGCCCGATTGCACCAATAAATGCAGGTACGGATTTTCGGCCATGGCCAGGCGCAAATTGGTACCTGTGCGGTTATTGTTATTATCCCACGGATTAACCGGGCCATACACTAAATACTCCAGGTCGGTTTTGTATTTGAGCTCCTCTTTCAAATAAATATGAATAGCCGGGGTAAATGAATGGCTCCATGATTGTTGCTCAGGGTTATAATCAGGGCGCAAGCCCGCGGTTTCGCGGTCAATACCTTTATAACGCGAATCTAACCGGCCAATGGTAAACCCTTTATCGCGCAGCAATTCTTTCCAAGAGAAATTGGTACCGATCTCCAGGTTGTTTTCTAAAACAACGTTTTCCTTTATCCCAATATACTTTGATAATTTGGATGCTACAGCTTTCCTTTCGGATGTGGAAAGCATCCCGCCCTTTGTTAAAGCCGGTGTAAGCTCATTAAGCGTAAATTTTTCTACTTCGGCCAAATATTGAGGCAATGGCCTGTTCTGGTAATCGGTTGATAACATTTTATGGTACCAGGCAGTTGCCGCTTCGTAAGGCGTAAATAACGCCGCGGCACCCGGGCCTGTGCGGTCAATGCCCAAATCTGTGGGCGATACCAGTATCACCCCATTTAAAAACATCCAGTGGCTTTCTTGCAGGTCAAGCGCGAGGCCCGATACACGGGTAGTACCATAACTTTCGCCGATCAAAAATTTTGGCGATGCCCACCTGTTTTTGCGCGATACAAAGGTGCTTATCCATGCGCCCAGGTATTTGATGTCCTCGTTTACACCAAAAAATTGTGTTTTTGAAACCTCGCTGTTGGCGGTGCGCGAATAGCCGGTATTCACCGGGTCAACATAAACAATATCGGCAACATCCAATATCGAGTTGGGGTTATCCCTCATCCCATAAGGCTGTACCGGGTAGCCCTCATCGTCGATATTTAACTTTCGTGGGCCGGTGTAACCCAGTTCCATCCATAATGATGCTGTACCGGGGCCGCCGTTAAATGAAATAACCAGCGGACGCGTTTGTCTTTCTTCATCAGTAATATCGGTACGCTCGTAATAAGTATAAAATACACCGGCTATGGCGTGGCCGTCTTCGTCCCAAACCGGGATAGTGCCGGCAACCGCGGTATAAGGCACCAATTTACCTTTAATAGTAACCTGGTGTTTAGTAGTTATAGCCGAATCCATTAATAAAACACGGCTTCTGCTTATTTGCAAGGGGGCTACGCCCGCAGCTGTAGTTGGCACAGCTGTTGGCGCGGCAGCACCACCAGCGCCTGTTCTTCCGCCGCCACCGCCTGTTCCGGCACCACCACCGCCGCCGCCCGTGCCACGCTGGGCATCGGCAGTAAATACCATACAACAAACGGCAACTAATAATAAAAAGTAAGTTTTCATATCATATATAATTTTAATAAGGTGAAATAAGCAGGTTAATGAAATTGGCTATCTTGAATCTTACAGAATAAAAGCATTAAAATATCAAATCTTCCCAGCCCTCTTTGCCGCGTAGCGGTAGAGAGAGCCGATCAGCGTAGCGTAGTCGGGGTGAGTAATCGCCGATCGGCATTTACCCCAATGCATTTGCGGGCGATTACTCACCCGGTCATCGCTAAGTCGCTCGACCACCCTCTCTACCGCAAGCGGTAAAGAGGGTAAACATTTCCAATATATTTTAATGTATTCGCCCTGGTTTATCTTGAACAAATATTTTATAATAATAATGATTTTATTAGTTTAGGCAATATATGTAACTGCATTATTATAATGGACAATGAAAACCCCACCGGCCGCGATTATAGTACCATCAGCCCGTCGGCAAAATCATTATTGTTTTTAAAAGGCCTTACCAATATCCCCTTTGCCCGCGAAGCGGCAGGGTTGATGATTGCAGATGAAAAATGGGAGCCAAACCTGGTGGAAAAAGACGTCCGCTTTTGGGCGCGGGTAGTGCATTTTGAGAACCGGTACTGGAGCATCGACCAGTTATTGACGGATGTGCCTATAAAAAACATCCTGGAAATATCGTCCGGTTTTTCATTCAGGGGACTAGCTGCGGTGCAGCAGGATGGCGTTCATTATATTGATACCGACCTGCCCGAAGTTATCGAACTAAAAAAGAAATTTATCAAAGCGCTTCAACCCGAAGTGCCTAATCCCAACAGCAAATTAGAGGTTCTGCCGCTCAATGCCCTCGACGAAAAAGCGTTTGCGGAAATTGTTAGCCGCTTTCCGGCCAATGAGCCCATTGTTATTATTAATGAAGGCTTGCTGATGTATTTGGGCCTTGCCGAGAAAGAAAAATTGTGCAAAACCATTCACGCTATTTTAGACGAGCGGGGCGGTTACTGGATAACCGCTGATATTTACATTAAACAACGTACAGCAATTGCCGGTATGGAAATGGACGACAGGCTGGCTAAGTTTTTTGAACAACATAAAGTACGCGAGCAAATGTTTGACAGTTTTGATGCCGCACGATCGTTTTTTAATGACCAGGGATTTATAATTGACAAAGAGGCCCAACCCAATCCGGACAAGTTAAGTACGCTACCTTACCTTTTTCAAAGCGCCACAACCGAGCAATTGAAAGCATTACGCCAGGCCAGCAAGATACAGGCTACGTGGAGGATGTGAGGCGACCGGCCCAGCCCCATCTAAACGGCGTAGCCTTCATGAACGCCTTAAAAAAACAAATAATAAGGTGAATAATCTCCCCCTGTAGGGGAGACTTTTTGATTTTCAATAAGTGAAAACATTTCTTTACAATAAGACAATTTGAAGTCTCGCCCAACCGGGGGGAGATTTAGAGGGGGGCTATGGGCTGGGATAAAGCCATTCTTCTACCCAGATATCCACTTCCCAAAAGGTAATTTACTGATCAGCCAAACCAGCCCCAGCGTTAAAACAAAACAGGTTAAAGCCGTTACAGGGATACTTATCATAGACGTACATAATTTATAACTGATGTTAACATAATCCAACAGGTACAATACCAGTGCATGGCCTAAATAAATACCGTAATTATAACTGCCTGCAAAATCACGTATCCGTATAATAACCGGCGAAATTTTCACCGTTGTAAACCGAACGATAAGGAACATACTTGCCGAAAGTAGCATAACCGTCGGGCTTATCGGTTCATAAAACAAGGTACCCATGGTGCTGTTATTTTTATAGAGTATCCAGGTGCCAATAACAATTACCGCGAGGGTTAGCATAAATAAAACGATCATCCATGCCCGGATATTTTTAAAAGTAAAATCTTTAAAGGCCAGGTAATGGCCCAGTACCAAATAGCCGATATATCCGGCGAAATAATGCAGGTCAACCTGCGGGTTAAACCTTGTTAAATACGGCTGCGCCAGCATCATCACCCCAAACCAAACCAATAAAAAGTAAAGTAACTCGTTTTCCGTAGCGTTACGTACAAATTTGCCGATAACGGGTATCACAAAATAAAGGCCTATCAGCATATACACATACCATAAATGGTACGAACTGCCATATTTTAGCAAATGCAGCACCTGTTTAATATTTGCCCATGCACCGGCATCAAAGCTTATTTCATCATTATACCACGAGTAACCAATGTAAACCAGGCTCCAGAACAGGAAGGGCGTTACCACCCTTGTTAAGCGCTTTTTAAGGAAATCGCCCAGTTCATATTCGCGGTGTAATAGTAGCGCGCCGGTTATCATCACAAAAACCGGCACGGCAAACCGTACCAATCCGTTATAAAAATCGGCCGCCAGCCAATCGCCAAAAGGCACTTTACCATACTGCGACAACAAAACCGCTGAAGTATGCAAAACAATAACCGCCAGCAATGCAATAAGGCGCAGGCTGTTTATCCAGTCGATATTATGCTGTTTGGGTGGGTTCATTTTGTGCTAAAAGTAGCATATTTCTTTTAAAAGTGCGTGGCGCATGGCGGGTGGTGGGAAGCGCGTAGCGCAAGGCGGGTGGCGTTATTAGATAAAAATAACACAATTGAGCTATGCGCTGCATAGCCAATGACTGCACTAAGAAATGGCATTGCCTCCAAAAACCTCCTCACGCCACCCGCCCTGCACCACGCACCACCCCACACAACACCTAACAAAAACTTAACACCCGCTTAATATTCAAGCCCCTACTTTTGCATCATATTATTCTTTGATGTGTTGACCAATCCGTTCTTTTTTCATTGATAATAAGATCAGTTAATAAACAATAAAGGGAGCGCCAGCTCTCTTTATTCTATTTACCCCCACAACCCCAGCAAACATGAAAATACTATATGCCATACAAGGAACCGGAAACGGACATTTAAGCCGCTCAATGGATATTGTGCCGCTGTTGAAAAAAATGGGCAATGTTGATGTGCTGGTAAGCGGCACGCAGGGCGATTTAAAACTACCCTTCAAGGTAAAATACCAGTTGCATGGTTTTGGTTTTGTGTTCGGCAAATCGGGTGGGGTCGATCTGTGGAAATCTTTTCTAAAATCGCGTTTCCGTAAATTTATTGGTGAGATAAATGCGCTGCCGGTTGAGGAGTATGACCTGGTGATCAATGATTTTGAGCCGGTATCGGCATGGGCCTGTTACTTAAAAAACAAACCCTGCATAGGGTTAAGCCATCAGGCAGCCGTATTGCATGAAAAAGCACCGTTGCCTGCTGATACGGATATGATAGGGAGGCTTATACTTAAACATTACGCGCCTGTAACCGCGCAATATGGTTTCCATTTTAAATCATTCGGGCCAAAAATATTTACCCCGGTTATACGGCAGCAGGTGCGCGATCAAAAAATTGAGAACCATGGGCATTACACCGTTTACCTGCCCGCTTATGATGATAAAAGACTGATTAAACGCCTAACCGAGTTTAAAAATATTGAGTGGGACGTTTTCTCCAAGCACAATAAAAAGATATTCCGGTATAAAAATGTATCAATACAGCCTATTAATAATGAAGGGTTTATAAAAAGCATGGCCCAAAGCGCGGGCGTACTTTGCGGCGCCGGTTTTGAAACGCCTGCCGAAGCTTTATATATGCAAAAGAAGCTGCTGGTTATACCCATGAAAACCCAGTACGAGCAACAACTCAATGCCGCAGCCCTAAAACAAATGGGCGTGCCGGTTATTAAAAGCCTTAAAGAAAAGCATTACGAAGTTATACAGGATTGGATCGATAACGGCCAGCCCATCAAGGTAAATTTCCCCGATAATACCCAGCAGGTGCTGGACCTCGTTTTTAAAGAAGTAGGCGTAGCGGAGTTGGTTTTGGGTTGATTGAGTTAGATTAGGTTGATTGGGTGAGTAGTTGGGTATTATTTCAACCATTCTCAATCACTCATTCACTAATTCACTCATTCAACATTCTTCTCTAACACCAATAACTCAATATGCCCCCTCGGTATCCCAAACTTTGTTTCCGCATGGAAGGGTAATACCTCCCCTGTTTTGATATACCCCCGGCGTTCGTACCAGCTGATCAATTCGTGCCGGGATGAAATTACTGTCATGGATATTACGGGGCAATGAGTTGCTTTGGCTAATTCTTCTGCCGCCTGCAGCAGTTTACGGCCAATACCTTTTGCCTGTAAATGGGGCAAAACGCTCAGCATACCTAAATACAGCTTTTGGGCCTGTACCTGCAGGTAAACGCAGGCTTCTATCTGCCCGTTTTCGTTCGTGTCTTTTAGTATGGTGGTATCCGGGTCGTTAAGGTACGCGGCCAGCGTTTCTTCGTCTATACGCATCCCGTCAAGCAGGTGCGCTTCGGTGGCCCAGCCTTTTAACGATTCTTTACCACGGTAGGCGGTATTTACCAAAACGGCAAGTGCAGCCACATCATTTAATGTTGCTTTGCTAAGCGGCATAAATTACAGGACTATAATTAATGTGAGTTATATATGTTTTTTGCTTTGACATTTCGTTTCGCCTCACTTAAATCCTCTCCAAAGGAGAGGACTTCGATGCATAGCTAAAATCTTTTTAGCCCCTCTCCAAACAAACCTTTTTCGCTTCCCTTCTCCTTTGGAGAAGGTGGCCGAAGGCCGGATGAGGCAAAGAGGGGTTGGGGTGAGGCGAATACGGCGCTCACCTTAATTATCTGAAATCTTCCCTTATCGGGTTAAAAATATCAACCAGTTTACAATCGGTAATGGCCCGGCCGCCATGCCAAACGTTTGAAGGGATAACCGCGAAAGTATTGGCATCCAGTATCTGCGGAACGCCGTCAACAGTCAGTTCAAACTGCCCTTCTATACAAAAAGCGCACTGGTGGTGCGGGTGCTGGTGAATGGGCGATACGGCCCCGGCCTTAACCTCAATAAAGTTAATGGTGTTGGTATCCGTATGTATAATTTTTGAAAAATAACCGGGAGTCATCTCCTTGGTTTTTATGTCTGTAAATTGGCGAAAGATATTGGTATCCATAATGATCGTTTATTTTGTAAAGGTATAATTGTGACAGCTTATTTTAAAATAACCTTAGTAGCCCCATACCCAAATTTCTCTTTCCGGGCATCCATAAAGGTTTGTATTTTATTGTTTTTGCTCAATTGCTTATGCAGTTCGTGCTTCAAAACACCGTTACCTGCCCCATGTATAAAAGTAACATCGGGCAGTTTATGTACAATGGCTGCATCCAAAGTTTTATTAAAAGTATCTAACTGTATCTTCAATATCTCGGCACCATTTAAAAATTGATGATCGTCCCGCAATTTTTCAATATGCAGGTCGATCTCCTGTACGGGCCTTTCGGCTTTTGTTTTTTCTTCAGCCCCGCTAAAAAAACTTTCTTTTAATTGCTGCGCGTCAATAACCAGTTCGGGTTCGTCCAACTGTATTAACCAGCCGGGCTGATTTAACAGTGGTAATTGCTTTTTGGTGCCCGAAAAATCTTTGGCTTTAAACTTTTCAACAACGGTTAAAGGCAATGGCTGCTCTATGTTTTGTGTGGTGTAAAACAATACATTAAAGGTAAACTTTGGCCATAACTGCAATTCGGCCAACTGCGCCGAATAAATTTTCATGGTTGATTTTGGCGCTATAATGCCCGCATATTCACCTTTAAAAGTTTGCTGCTTTTCGGTTGCTAATGACATCATTAACTGGTACGAGGTATCATTGATCAAATGAAAATGCACTACCGAGTTAGCCTTAGGGTCGCTCACTACACCTATATAAACACCTTTGGATTTAAATTCGGTTAGTGGTATTACAGGCTGTTCATTTGCCTCATTTTTTACAGTACCGGGTGCCTGGTAACCATGTACAGTGGTTACTTTACTGGCCAATACGGGTATTTCAAATTCATCCTCGCCGGTTACGCCAATCATTTCCTCATCAAAAATGCGGGTAACAAACCCTTCCATTTTTTCGTCAACAAACCGTACAAAATCACCTAACTTATATTTCATATATGCGTTTACCAATATTAAAGGGACGAAGTTATCCTATATTTAGTACTCAACCTAAATTAAAGCATGTAATTTACTAAAGGGCCGATATTTACAAATGAGTGTTGGGAATATCCATCATTAAATGGATAATATGGAGGGCGAAGAATTACAAAAACCGTATAAAAAATAAAAGCCATCCGATAAATCGGACGGCTAATTATTGCTATTTAATACCCCTATTAAAATAACCTGCTGTAAATATAATACAATATTTTGCTGGTAAACAAACCAACAAAACACTTATTATTAAAAACATACTTATAAGTATGTTTTTTTGGCTATTTGTAACAAGAAAATTATACAGATTAGATGGAATTACTTAATTCTTTAGCTGTAGCCTTCACTTTTGAGTGCGCTTCGCTGATGATATGATCTTTGGCATCTTCGGCCTCGTTGTAAATTTTTGACCGCACCCTGTCTATGGTGCTGCTGCCATATTCTTTCAAATCGCCAACAGCCGATTGCATCCTGTTTTTGGCAGAAGCTACCAGGTCATTTACATAATCGGCAATATCACTTCTAAGCCCTTCGCCTTTTTCAGGAGCCAGTAATAATCCTAATACTGCGCCCGCTGCGGCACCTGCTAAAAGTGCGGCTATAATTTTTGTTTGATCTTTCATGGTGTCTATTTTTATGTATGTACGCAATACAACACAACAACAATGCCAGCCTTAACCCAAAAGTTAAACTTTTTGCTCAAAAAAAAAGCGTCCCGAAAATTCGGGACGCCTTACACGTTTAATGACTTATATTATAATTAAATAACTTTTACATTTACCGCATTTAAGCCTTTTCTACCGTTTTCAACCTCAAATTCCACTTTATCATTTTCACGGATCTCATCGATCAGGCCTGTTGAATGAACAAATACGTCCTGGCCACCACTATTTGGAGTGATAAAACCAAACCCTTTTGTTTCATTAAAAAATTTTACTGTTCCTTCTTTTTGCATTATCTTAATTATTAAAGTGCAAAGGTACACATAATTATCTTACCAGAAGCTATTTATTAATTAATGACTCAATGATGAGTTATCAGTTTTGAGTAATAAGTTTTAAAATTGGTCAAAAATTCATGGCTTAACATAATGTACACTCACAACTACGCCACAATAGACAAATGATCATAAATTGTGTTTTCCGAATCTTTAACTATGCCGCGTATCTTTTCGTCCAGTTCATTAATGCTTAGCTCTATCATATCAAAATAGTCAAATTTGCTATCCTCCATTTTTATAAGCGATATAATGCCCAGCAACGAAGCAACCGGGCGGCGCAATTCATGCGATTGAATGATGGCAATGCGGGTTAAAGCCGCGTTTTGTATATTGATCTGGTCTTCCTGCAGCTTGCGTTCGGTAATATCGGTTGAGTTAAGCGCCACGCCTATTATCTTTTTAGCGCTGTTCCTGATAGGTAATAGCTGAAGTTCTTTCCATCGCGCCTGTTTTGTACCCGGCCGCATTAACCAGTCAAACGCTATCGTTTTTCCGCCAAAAGCCAAATTGAAATACTTGGTTAAACCGGTCACCACTTCCGGGTCGGCATATTCCATGATAGATGTTCCTTTAACAATTTTTTTGCGGTGTGCGTTACGTACAAAATCAGATGCCGCTTTATTAAATGCTACTACTTTTAATTGTTTATCAACCAATATATGAGTGTCTTTTGAGCTGTTAAACATGGCATTTAACTTGATCTCCGACTCTTCTATCAACACCTTTTGCTTATTGGTTTCGTTATGCTGCTGTTGCAGGGTATTTAAACTCCAGTTCAGCTCCATCAGGTTCATCACCTGTTTCGATAATACTTTTAAACTATCCTGCTGATGATCGTCAATAGTGCACGGTTTAAAATCAAGTACACATAAACTGCCTATGGCATGGCCATCTTTAGTTGTCAATGTAGCCCCGGCATAAAACCTTACATAAGGTGCGCCGGTTACTAAAGGGTTATTTTTAAAACGCTCATCGGCCAGGGTATCATTCACAATCATCAGGCCGGCCTGTTTTATAGTATAGCTACAAAAAGCCAGCTCACGGTCAGTACAGTCAATATCAACCCCGCGGCTAATTTTAAACCATTGAGTATCGTCGTCAACCAGGGTGATCAGCGCAACAGGTGCATCGCAAATACGCGCAACCAGGTCAACAATCGAATTCAGATCCTTATTAATACCGGCATCAAGCTTTTTAAACCTGCTTACTGCGTTAAGCCTATATTGATCAGGGGTCATTGCTTATAAAATATAGATAGGTAGTTGTGAATTATGTGGTTAACTGAATTATGTGGTTAACTGTTTAAAGTAAAAACAGCATTATTATCTTTTTACGATAGATTTTATTTTATGGTTTTAAAAATATCATTAATTAGTTATAATACCCGGTAACTTTTGTAATACAATTATTATTAGTTATAGGCCTATATTCATAGAATTCAATATAAGTTTTATTAAGCTATAGGGGGACCGCTTAATCATTTTAAGCAACGTATTAGTTTTTGCAAAAATGCCTTTTAGCAGGTGCTAAAAGAGCTCAATACTAAAAGGCATCACCCTCATTCATCAATTTATCACCTTTTAGTATAACTAACACTAACCAAAATATACAACTTAATATACGGCAATTATTAGTTGACGGTTTTATGCGGATTTTATAAAGTAAACTTTAGTTTTGCGCCAAATACAATTTATAGTGATGAAGGCATTTATTTTCGACCTTAATGGCACCATGATCAATGATATGGAATACCATACCAAAGCGTGGATGAACCTATTAAATGACGAACTGGGCGGTAATTTTACATGGGGCGAAGTAAAGCAACAGATGTACGGCAAAAACCCCGAAGTATTGGTACGCATGTTTGGGCCGGGACGGTTTACCCTGGAAGAAATGAACCAATTATCGTACGCTAAGGAAGAACGCTACCAGCAGGAATATTTACCGCAATTACAGCTGCTACCGGGGTTAAATGAATTTTTAGAAAAGGCCTACGCAAAAGGTATCCCAATGGCTATCGGCTCGGCAGCTATACCTTTTAATATTGATTTTGTGTTGGATAATTTAAACATCCGCCATTATTTTAAAGCCATTATTAGCGCTGATGATGTGGT
>JABDBT010000070.1 GCA_013288465.1 Bacteroidota bacterium
AACGACTTTTGCTGCTACCCATAACATAGTATGTATCTATGGACTATGGACTACCAACCATGGACTATCAACCCGAAACCATCGTCGCCCTTGCCACCCCGTCAGGAATTGGAGCTATAGGCGTTATCCGTCTTTCGGGGCCTAATGCTATTGTTATAGCCAACCGTGTTTTTAGCGGTAAGGATCTGACCCAACAGGTATCACATACTATACATTTCGGGAATATAATTGAAGGAGAGGCGATACTGGATGAGGTGCTGGTATCACTATTTGTAGCACCGCGCTCTTATACCCGCGAAAACGTGGTGGAGATATCATGCCATGGCTCAGCTTTTATTATCGAATCTATTATTAAACTGCTCATTAAAAATGGTGCACGGTCTGCCAAAGCAGGCGAATTTACCTTACGTGCTTTTTTAAACGGGCAAATGGACCTGTCACAGGCCGAAGCAGTTGCCGATTTGATAGCCTCCAACTCAAAAGCATCGCAACAGGTGGCCTTGCAGCAGTTGAGAGGTGGGTTTAGCAGCCAGTTGCAATTGCTGCGCGATCAGTTAGTACAGTTTGCTTCATTAATTGAATTGGAACTCGATTTTGCAGAAGAGGACGTAGAGTTTGCTAACCGCGATCAGCTAAAGAAACTGATCTATGAGATAAACCGGGTTATTACGGCCCTGATACAATCGTTTGAATTGGGTAACGCCATAAAAATGGGCATTAATACGGTTATAGCTGGCAGGCCAAATGCAGGTAAATCGACTCTGTTAAACGCTTTATTAAATGAGGAACGGGCCATTGTAAGCCATATACCCGGTACTACACGCGATACGATAGAGGAGGTGCTGAATATACAGGGCATTAATTTCAGGCTCACCGATACCGCAGGCATACGCGAAGCTACTGATGCTATCGAGAAAATAGGGGTACAGCGCACTATGGAAAAGATAAGCCAGTCGGCCCTATTAGTCTATGTTTTTGATGCTGAACAAATAACCATTGAGGAACTGAACAGCGATATTGAAAGTTTGCAAAAGCCGGGAGTTACCATGTTGCTGGTGGCTAATAAGATCGATTTATTGGAAGACAGTAAGTCAGAAAGTCCGAAAGACGGAAAGACAGAATATCCTGACAAACTTTCAGACTTCCGGACTTCCGGACTTCCGGACTTTATTTCTATCTCAGCTAAGGAAAAACGTCATATTGACGAACTAAAGCATAAAATATACAGCGCGGCCGTAAAAGATCAATTAAACGGGAGCGAAATATTAGTTACCAATATCCGTCACCTGGAGGCCCTGCAAAAAACAGAAGAATCATTGTCGCGGGTATTAAACGGTATTGACTCGGTAACCTCCGATTTTTTATCAATGGATATTAAACAGGCGTTGCATTACCTCGGCGAAATTACCGGCGCGGTTACAACAGATGACCTTTTAGAAAACATATTTAGTAAGTTTTGTATCGGAAAGTAACTATCTTTTCTTATTCTTTTAAAAGTTACCTTTTATAATAAAAATGAGACATTCCCGTAAAAAGCATGATGATATTTAGCAAAAAAGCAGGAGGGATATTGCCCTCCTGCTTTAAAATATAAGATTAAGTATAGCCACTTATTGCTTCCTTATCATTGGGATTTGTAAATTGTCGGGGTGGTTTTCCTCTTTTTCGAAACTGCGTCCGTCCACATGTTTAGCTCCCCAAAACATCATGTCGTTTAAGATATAAATTAAATCAAACTCTCCATATACCTGTCCTTCTGAAAGCCCAAAGGGAGGAAAAGCCTTGCCTAAGATATTTTGAGTAGCGTTTACTTCCCATTTATTAAAACCTTTAGTGGCCGCCTGGTTCATGGCGTCAGCGAAAGGTTGAATTAGCGGGGTAATTTCATATGCTTCGTCAGCAATATAATGTATTTTTTGAGCACCGGGTGCAATGGGATGCTCGCCTGGCCACACGGTATGTCCTTTTAATACAATTTTAACTATCGGTACTTTACCGTATGCATCTGCAGAATTGATCATTTGTAGCGTAAATTTCCCATCAGCCGAATACTCAAAAGTTCTGGTTAAATAAAACGGTTTCATATTGCCATTAGCATCTTTAGCGATGCTGGGCCGTACTTCGGGGGCAATGCTCACCCACTGGCCAATGCTTAATTGTTTAACTTGCTCTGTTGTCATACTTTTTTGTTTTTGAGGTTTTGCATTTATTTCTTGTGCCGAGGCATTAATGAACATCACAATGGTTAAATATACCATAGTCGCCGTTAATAATTTCTTTTTGAACATATTTTAGCTGTTTTGAGATAGCAAAAATGTTGTCTTTAATTAAATGAAACAAGTAGTCAAAAATTAAATTATTAGTACAAAAATATAGACCAATGGAAATTGATAGTAAAAATAAAGAGCTTTACCCCCTTTCAATTACGTTCACGATTCGGAATTTTAAAAATAACTTTGTAAAAGGTCTGGAAGCAATCAACTGTCCAAAATATGCCAGGCCTTTGTTTGAGAATAAAAACAATGAAGAAGACATCCTTATCCCCGATAAAATAGACTTAAAATTCAAATAATTAGTCCCTAATTTCTGACCCATGGCAACTATACGAAAAAATAAAGATTTTAACCCCTACAATTGTCCGGTGACACATTGCATGAATCTTATTGGAGGGAAATGGAAGATACTGATTATTTATGCAGTTGGTATGGATTGCAATCGTTTTAGTAAGTTAAAACGGGCAATACCAGCTATTAGCAAGCAAATGCTGGTAAACCAGTTAAGGGAGCTTGAGGAGGATAAAATCCTCGAAAGAATTATTTATGCAGAGATCCCGCCACATGTAGAATATAAGGTAACAGATTACGGCCATTCACTAAAGCCTGTCATAAGCGTTTTGCAGGAATGGGGTTTACAAGATTTAAAAAACGCAAAAGCGTGAACTATATGAATTAAAACAACTATTTTATTATTTCCGTAACCGGCAAAAGCTTTTCAACTATCTTCCCATTTTCAACGGAAAGGAACCATGTTTTGTTGAGCGTATCAACCGCTACTGATTTTATGTACTTTTCGTTTTGAAATAATATGGCTGAGGCATCATCGCAGGCATAGCCGGGGTTCAGTTTTCCTGTTAATATCGCATCGCGATAAACGGCTTTGCGTAAAGGCTCGTGTAGCCAATGCGGGCTTTGGCTGGTTGGTATAAATCCTAAACCCTCGCAAACAGAAAGGTCTTTCGGCCTCGAATCGGTTGTGCCGCCCTGAAACCAGCAGATAGAGCCTGCGCTGCCGCCGCCCAATATAATGCCCTTGTTATAAGCCTTTCGTAATACAGTATCAATGCCCTGTACTTTCCATATCGCGATCATGTTCATGGTATTGCCGCCGCCTACTATAATGGCATCCATACTCATTAGGTTTTCTTCAAAAGTTACCTTATCGCGGGCCGAGGCTACAAATACGGTTTGCACAAATGGCTGCATGGGCAAACCTTCACAGTTTTTATACCATGCAATTATGGCGCCCGGGCTATCGCCTGATGCTGATGGCATAAAGCATATCCTCGGGTTGTTTTTCTGAGTTAAGGCTATCACATATTTTATAAAGGCCGGCCCATAATTACCGCCCGATGCAAAGATTGTTCGTATAGGTTTATCAGCTACCTGGGCATTCCCAATAAAGTAAACAGAAAGAAATAAAATGGTGATAAGAATTCTTTTCATAGTTTAATGGTTAAGGTGGTATAAATCAATCACTAATATAATGATTTGCCGTTCAAATTTAACAAAAGCAACTAAATATTAAATTCAGCGTATTTGCTATAACAAAATGATTAAAGATACAAGCAGCGCCACCGAATGGAACAGGGTAAAATAAAAACACTTATTATACTTACACCCGGCTTTCCCGAAAATGAAAATGACAGCACTTGTGTACCACCGCAGCAAATATTCGTAAAGGCGTTAAAAGAGGTCAGTCCGCAGTTAAACATCATTGTACTAACTTTTCAATACCCGTTTTTTTCAAAGGAATATGAATGGAACGGTATAAAAGTTATTTCATTTGGTAACCCCCGAAATAGCAGGGTCCTTAGATTCTTTAGCGGCTTACGTGTGTGGATGGAACTGCGAAAACTAAATAAAGAGTATCAAATAGTTGGCCTCTTAAGCTTTTGGCTGGATAAATGCGCCCTTATCGGGAATAATTTTGCTAAACGGCATAAGTTAACCCATTATTGCTGGCTATTGGGACAAGATGCTAAAGCTGGTAACAAATACTTTGATAAAATTAAGCCTTCGGGAGGGTCATTAATAGCTTTGTCAGACTTTATTGTAAGGGAGTTTGGGAAAAACTATGGTGTGAAACCGGCGTACATAATCCCGGTTGGCATTGATACATCCTTGTTCAATAAGATCGAGTTTGAACGGGATATAGACATTTTAGGGGCGGGCTCCCTGATTCCGTTAAAGCAGTATGCTGTTTTTTTAGAAGTTATCTATGAGTTGAAAGATTTGTTCCCGGCTATTAAAGCAGTAATTTGTGGCAATGGTGAAGAAATGGGCCGCCTGGTTGAAATGGTTAATAACCTCGATTTAAAAGATAATATCACCTTTACCGGGCGATTGCCTCATACCGAAGTATTAAAACTGATGCAACGCTCAAAAGTGTTTGTTCATCCTTCGGCTTATGAAGGCTTTGGCGCGGTTTGCCTGGAAGCGTTGTATGCGGGTGCAAAGGTGGTAAGCTTTGTTCAGCCTATGGATATGGTAATACAAAATTGGCATATCGCTGCTGATAAACCGGAGATGTTGCAATTGATCCAAGCTGTTTTATTCAATCCGGATAAAAGCCATCAACCGGTATTGCCCTATACTATACAAGATAATGCCCGGGCGGCGCTTAAATTATTTGATCTATAATGAGTTTGCAATTTCCGCAATTTGACGGGCAATGGCTTCAAAGGAAAGAGTTGATTTAAAATATGCCAGGCACTTAGCCCGTTTTTCTGTTACATCCATTTGCTGAGTTTGCATCAACGCATTCAATAATTCGGTTTCGTTTCCCGCTTCGTACAATAACCCGCACTTACCATTATCCGTTATCATCCTGAACGAAAATATATCGGTTACAACCGGTACGCAACCGCATGACATCGCCTCACACACCGCCGTTCCGCTACCTTCATAATGCGATCCGGAAATGATAAAGTCAGCGCTGTTGTACCAATATAACAGGTCATTGTGCGGTAATTGTCCAACAAGGGTTATCGCGTTTTTATTTCTGTGCTTTGCCAACAGTTCATTTATATCATCAAGCAGTTCATCGGTATGATATATCATGTATAAACGGGCCTGCGGGTTAGTATCGGCAAATCTTAAAAATGTTTTTACAACGTTTAAAGGGTCTTTATTTGCATTAAGCCGGCCTACCAATAAAAAAGCCGGATCAGCAGTTACGCCGGCCTTTAATTTTGCCGTTGTTTTTTCAATTGGATAGAATACCGAAGAAACTTCCATTACCTCATGTATTTTTTGGGGTGACGCCAGGTTACCTTTGTTTACCCAATCTAACCCCATTGATTTTGAGGAAAATAAATAAGCATCAATGTATTTATCAGCCATTCGCTGGATGTGTTTTTTGATCCCTACAAAAGGTATTTCGGCATGATGCTGGGCAATTATTTTCGTTTTTTTACCTGACAGCAGATGTAATTGAATAACCTGCAAAGGTTGATGGAGCCCCTGGACAAAAACAATATCAGGGTTTAAACTTTTGATATAACGGTTCAGGGCAAGCGGAAAATATGTTTTTTGGGTGTTTAGATCTAAAAAATGATGCTGTACGCCATTATGAACGCAAATCCCTTTATAATTAATTTGCTTGATACTAATTACCGTATTTTCCTTACTTAAACATTCTAATAAACCTGTATAGCCTTCGGTTCTTTTAAACCAACTTTCGGGCGAGTTAAAACCGGGCGAGTAATTATAATTAACAAATACGTACAGCATACAATTTCATTAAGATTTAATACACACCTTCAACACTTTTATAATTACTTTTTTGGAACTGCAAAAACCCCACATGATAAAAAGACGAAGTATTTTGCTTGATTATTTTGGAATTGACAACCTTGCCAACCATTAGCATGTGGTAGCCCATTTTTTTATTATGTATGATCTCAACTTCTTTATATGATCCTGTAAAATCAGGGACGGGAAAACCAAATAACTCACTGTCAGCAGTACCAAAAGGAAGCTGTTCTTTTGGAGTTGGCGAAGTACTGGAATGTTTCCCAAGGTCATAAACCGTATTGATATCCACTTGATTGGTGTCGCAAACAACTACCTTTTTTGCCTCTAATATTTTGTTTAACGTAACATTGGTTGTTCTGAGCCCTAATATATACAAACCCTCTTCGGGTATGTGAGCATGTATATCCATTGGGAATATGTTGCAGTACTCTTCGTCCTGGTACGATACAATGATTATGCTGCGCGGATAGGAGTAAAGTGCGCTGATGACCCTACGGCTATAGTAGGTGTTTTTTTTGGAACGAAGCAGGTATGCAAAAAAAACCAGCCGGTGCAAAGGGTTTAATTGATAACTTTTTACCTTTTCAATTTTATACAGTAGTAAAGCCCCATTTGTTGTCGCGATTTTTTCTATAAGCGATACCTTAATGGATGCATTTAATTTTCCTTGTTTTTTGAATTGTATTTTTGCTGTTTCGGTGTCAAATTGCCTTAGTTGCTCGGCTGATAACCACGCTGCTACACAAAATGGGTCAAGGCATATCATGCCATGATGTTTGGTAATATCTATTTGATAACCATCTTTTTTTAAAAATACTTTTTCTTCAACCTCGTTTTCATGCAAACGGGTTATAAGGAAGGTTTTTATCTTCCTGTCCTTAAAAAAAAGTCTTCTGATCAGCGCGTTCATATTAAAAAGTATCAATATCGGCAGAAGTGAATTTAATTTTATTTATAGGCACGCCACCTTCAAAATCCTGGAATAGCGCATGAAAAGAGGGTATAGCTGTAAACCTGTTTGAAAACAAGGTATGTAAAGTGGTACCCGGGCTTGTATGGAAATGTAACTCACTTATCCCCAGCTTACGGGCAAGTTTTTTCAATTTGTTCATCACATTCTCAAAATTATGTGCATTTACCAAAATATCCCCAATTAAAAACTCCCTGCCAATTTTTACCCATAAAGTTGCATTGCCAATTTTAATAACCTGTGAATGAGTATAGCATTTATAATTAAAGTAATGTTGGTCCCGGTAAACACCTGCATATCCATCATTAAATGCCGAATTGGCAATTCCATGTTGTAGTTTAAGGTGTTTTTTTAAAATCCTTTGTTGGTAGTCTGCATATAAACTTTTTAAAAGCAAAAGTTTATTAAAAAGCCTGTACCACGAAAAAGCACCTGTTTGGATGATAAAACAATCCATCCGGTCGGTCATGTGCCAGCCTAACTTATTTATTGCACCGGGTAACGAGTTTTGATTGGGAAAACCGAAAAGCAATTGAATATCATTGTCCCGGCATAGTTGAAAGGTAATATTAGACAATTCAACAAATAGCCCCTTAAACCTGAATTGCGGGTGCGTCATCGTATCCGCCGATTGTGCGGCAAGTACAATTCTATCATCAAACTTTATAAAGCAGGGAATAACACCATAATAACCTATAGGTAAATCCTCATTATTGTATGCGATAAAACCAATGTATTCAACTCCCGTATAAGCGGTATTATATTTCATGAAGTAGAAATTTGCCGGCGGAATTGCCCCATATACCACGGTATGCAGTTTTTCCAAGTCGTGCAGGTTATTTACGCTCAACCGCTTAATATGATATCCTTTTATTGGGTCATCAGTGTTCATACCCGCGGGTTATAGTTGCATACATTTGGTTAATGGGCGAAATGAACGGGTTTACGGTAAAACGTTCTCTCATCATATCGTCGTCTTTATTTCCTTCAAAATGGAAATCCATAGTCAGTAATTGACTGTATCCGGCTTTTTTTGCTTCTTCTACTACCGACAGATTGTAAGCGCCATACGGAAACGCCAAACTGTTAACTTGTTTCGCTGTCAAATTTTCAAGATATTCTTTCGACTGAACCATTTCTTTAGCCGCCTCAGCAATTTTAATCTTCGAAAGATCATTGTGGTAATAACCATGTGCGCCAATAGTAACAAGAGGGGAACGTGCCAGTATTTGGATCTGCTCGCTGGTCATTTGCAACCAATAATCTTGCTCCGAGGTGTTTTTTTTGAAAGGGACAAGCGGGTACAATAGCTTCATCATTTCTTCCTTTTCAGTAAAGCCCGTTGAGCGGAGTTTTTCTGCCAGGGTAATATCGCTTTGGGTTGATGTGTATTTATCATACCTGCCTTTATCATACCGCTCATTTTTATAGTGTATGGTTTTAGGCCCATATTTGCTCACTACACCTAAAAAATCGTTCCATAAAACATCATAACCTGCCTCACGGATACCTGTAATAAAAAATGCAGCAGGCATTTTGTAGGCTTCTAACAGCGGCAATACGTACTTGTAGTTATTAGCGAAGCCATCATCAAAAGTTAGGCAGATATTGAATTTTTTTTTGCTGAAGCGCTGTTGATAGAAACCATCAAGCGACAGCACATTGAAATATTTTTTATAAAGTTTGAGATGTGCTTCAAATGTTTCTTTGGTTAAAAAAATGGGATTAAACCGGGTATGGTCCTGTTGGCATATACCATGATAAATAACTATCCGGTTCCCACGTGCATTCTCAAAAAAACGCTCGTTCAGGCCTAAGGCATAGCCTATATCCCGACTCCAATATTTGGTTTCCCGGTATATTTTTGAGCATATTTTTTTAGTTATTGACATTGGTTAATTAATGGTTACCGGGAAGCTGGCTTCCGGATAATATTCTTTTATACTGTTTATTAATGCAGGAACATCTCCTTGAATATATTTATCAGCCCCGCCAATGGTGATTTTGCTAAAGCCAGACAGGTCTGTTTTGGTTAGCTGATCATATAAGGAAGCATCAAAAAGCCGGATATTCCCCTGGTGAAGCACCAGTAATATATCTTTTGACTCAATAGAAAAAAATGCCTCCAACCCATTTTCTGTTTTTTTATTTGCAACGACCAAGTCGGCGTTTCCTGTTTTTTTTATTTCGTTATTATTTGTTTTCCAAATAGTTGACGCATTTATATGAAGCGAATTATACAATTCAGCATCAGTTAGCATTTCGGTTTTTCGAGCCATAGCTATGTGGTCCCATATATCCCAATTACCGGTAAGGGTGGAGTCTGTACCAAAGAGTATAGTAGTATGCTTTTTTAGTTTATTCACAGACGCTGTTTTATCAAGCAAAAAATAATTTGATTGCGGGCACCATACAATAGCTTCAAAATTTTCAGCCTGTTCTGCCGACATTGATACACCATGTACACCTATCAATGTTTTTTGCAATTTGTTCCAGTACACGAGCTGATCTATTTCGTTGTAAGACGACCAATCATTCCCTTCGCCAGCATGAATAACAACGGGGAATTTCCTTTTTAAAGGATTGTTCAGTTTTAGTTTCCATTTTTTTTCAAACTGTACAGAGTGCAGGCAATAATAGTTTTCATGAACAGTGATCAATGGGTTGGGCGTTTGGATCTTCTCGCCGTGGTTCACTACTGTAGTAACCCCGCATAGTAAGTTTTTAAGTATGCCCCATTGTTCGCGCAGCAAAAGCGGCACTTTTAATACCTTCGAAATTTCATCTTTGTAATTTTCATGAATATGTTTACCCCATTCGGTATAGTTTTTATAAGTCCTGTTACCTAATTGCGGAAATAGGTTAAAATCTAAATGATCGTGCGAATTAATAAGGCCGGGAAATATCAATGCTTTATTAAATGTGAGCTGTAATGGGTCTGCATTAACATCTGCCGCATAACTAAATACGTCCGTAATTTTATTGCCATCGATCTTAATATTTACCGGATTATAGCTGTCAATTAAGGTTACTTTATTTAGTACCATTATTCTCCCCGTTTAAGATGTATGCCATATATAATACGCGAACCTTTAAACTTTTCATATACCGGTAAGGCATTTTTTGAGGTGTAATAATGTTTTACCGATTCATCAACTATTTTTTCAACTTTCTTAACTATATGAAAGTTGTTTTTGAGCAATATCTCTTCAATATCATATACATAATGCACAAAATTTTGCACCGCTATCTGTGTTTTATGGTGTTCAAATGTTCTTTTGCCGCCAAACGCCAATGCGTTGGGATGAAAATCAGTAATGATAATTTCCCCTGTCTTTTTTAGTACCCGGCACCAGGCTTGTAGGGCCTCGTCAATGTTTTGAATGTGTGCCACGGTAAGCGTTGATACAATAATATCAAACGTCGCATCGGAGATATCTAAAAATAAGTTGCCGGTTATTTGGTGTACACTGGCCTTCGGGAACTTTTCTTTTAGCCGGCCAAGCATTCCCGGCGAAACATCAAACCCGGTTAAATTGAGCGGATGTTTATTAAATAGCTTATCCCAATGCCTGCCAGTACCGCAACCTATATCAGCAACTTGTTTTTTGTTGATCGCAACGCCCGCTAATAATTCAGAAAACACCTCCTCGTCCATATCCAGCATGAGGTTACCGGGCTGCACATCATAGTTTTCAGACCATAGATCATAAGCCTCTACAGATCCTTTTTCTTTTAGAGGCGAACGAAAAGGTGTTTTAAAAATGATTTTTTTAAGGGTTGCGATCACGGTAATGGGGTTCTAATTAAATAGGTTCAACAATATTAAATACGGGCAATTATAGGTAATGGTTGCCCGGGTGTTTATTTCGGGCTACAGGCAACCTCATGCTTTTATGCAGCGTATTTATAGGTGATTACATACCTGGTTAGTTAATGATCCCTACAGCAATGGGTTTACGCCCATTGCTTTTTAAATCTTTATCGTACAATGAGTAAAATATTACTTTTTAACCCTAAAAGCGCCAATGCAAAATATCGCATACCCAATTCTATATTAAACATAGCTGCTTCGGTTGAGGGTAAATACGATTGGGTTATTGTTGACGGTAATTGTGAGGCAGACCCTATAAAGAAAATAGAATCATATCTAAGCACCGGCAATTTTAAGTACCTGGGGTTTACCGTAATGCCCGGCCCGCAATTGAGGCAGGCAATTATCGCGGCAAAAGCTATTAAAGAAAAACACCCTTTTACAAAGATGATATGGGGAGGATATTTCCCTTCCAATCATTCTGATTCGGTACTCTATTCAGGTTATGTTGACTTTATTATAAATGGCCCCGGCGATCATGCTTTTCCATTGCTGATTGATGCGTTAGAACATGACCAGCCTTTTGAGTTTATCAAAAACCTGATCTATAGAGATAGGGATGGAAAAATATTTAAAACTACCAAAGAAGACCTTATTGACCAGGATTCGTTACCTGGGTTGCCCTATGATAAGTTGAATAACTTTTATCCAATCCCTAAATTTTTAGGAAAGACCTATTTAGGCGACAAAACCCTGGCTTATCATTCCAGCATTGGCTGCCCGTTCACCTGTTCGTTTTGTGCTGTTGTGCCAATTTATGAAGCAAGGTGGAAAGCAAAATCGGCACAAACGGTTTATAACGATGTAAAATATATTAAAGACAAATGGGGGGCAACCGCCATCGAGTTTCATGATAATAACTTCTTTGTATCCGAAAAACGGGCCGTTGAATTCTCCAGGTTAATTCAGCCCGAAAATATGACCTGGTGGGGGATGGCACGTATTGATACGATGAGCAAGTTTAAAGACTCATCGTTGGCTGCTATTCGCGATTCGGGCTGCAAGTGCATATTTTTTGGTGCCGAAAGCGGAAATAACGCCATCCTGGAACAAATGGATAAAGGCGGGACACAAACTGGTGAGCAGATCATCGAGTTTGCCGAACGGCTTAAAAGGTTTGATATAATCCCTGAGTATTCATTTGTGTTGGGCACACCGGCGCCTACGCCTGCACAGGTAGAGGCTCAAATTGATTTTGAGATAGATTTTATAAAAAAGGTAAAAGCGGTAAACCCTAAAACAGAGATAATAATATACACCTACAGCCCTGTACCAACAGAAGGTTCAGAGCTATACAAACAGGTACTGTCAAGCGGGTTTAAGTTCCCGCAAACGCTGGAAGACTGGATAAGCCCGGCATGGGAAAACTTTGACCTGCGTAAAAACCCGTTAACACCGTGGCTAACTCCCGATATGATAGATAAGATACGAAATTTTGAAACGGTGCTTAACGGCGTATATCCAACGGTTACTGATATCCGCTTAAGCAGGTTAAAACGCGAATTAATAAAACTGGTATCAACCATTCGCTATAAAATTAACGTTTATCAATATCCCTATGAAATAAAGTTGCTACAAAAGGTTTGGAAATACCGGCAGCCGGAAATACAGGGATTTTAGATACCATATAGATGATAGATAATGGTTTATAGTTAGATTTTTAAAGCCGAATACTATATCAGGAATCAAAATAGATTTTATCAAATGTCCGAACAAATATTATATAGCACATACAAGCGATACAGAACTTTACAAACGCATGTAATATCAGCATTACCCGTGGTGATATTAATGCCGCATAGCGCCTGTAATTGCCGTTGTGTAATGTGTGATATATGGAAGGACAACAAGAATCTGAAACAACTTACCGAAAGTGATGTAACTGGCTTATTAGGTTCATTAAAGAAGTTTGGTACACAACAGGTGGTTATGTCGGGAGGGGAGGCGTTATTAAATACCAATTTTTTCAGGTTATGCGAGCTGCTGAAAAATGAGGGTATAAAAGTGAGCCTGCTTACCACCGGGTTATCCATAAAGGCCCATGCTGATCAGTTATTAAAATGGGTTGATGACCTTATTGTATCATTAGATGGCGATGAGCAAACACATGATACGATAAGAAATATACCTAACGCCTTTAAGAAACTGAAGGAAGGGGTTGAATATATTAAAGGGATAAACCCGTTTTACAGGATAACCGGAAGAACGGTAATTCACCGGCTAAATTTCAGGAACTGGCAGGCCATAATTGATGCCGCTATGGATATGGGGCTTGACCAGATCAGTTTTTTGCCTGCTGATGTAAGCAGTCATGCCTTTAACCGCCAAACAGCATGGAGTGAACCCAAACAGCATGAAATACTAATACATGAACGGGAACTATCAGAACTCCAGGAGATGATATATAATATCATTACTGATAACAGAGCTTGTTTCTCCGGCCATTTCATAGCTGAGTCAACACTGAAAATTCAAAACATTTACCATTACTATGCTGCATTTTATGGTATTAATCCTTTTCCATATAAAAAGTGTAATGCGCCCTGGGTATCAACCGTAATTGAAGCAGATGGTAGCGTACGTCCTTGTTTTTTTCATGATGTAATGGGCAATATTCATGATTCATCATTAAATGAAATACTAAATAGCCCGAAAGCTGTTGATTTCAGGAAAACACTGGACATTGACACCAACGGCACCTGTGTAAAATGTGTGTGTACGTTAAACCTGTCGCCGTTTGCAAAACTGGCATAATCGATATGAATAATATTCTTTTTACCCATTCGTACTTTTTGCAGTTTGATCCTAAACAATGGGCTTTAGGGCAACCTTATCCGCCGTTGGGTACTTTGTATGCTGCCGCT
>JABDBT010000071.1 GCA_013288465.1 Bacteroidota bacterium
GAAACTAACTAAAGTATCTCCAATTGGGTTGATCAGTATCTTGACACTAGTTATCGTTTTCTCCTGCAAAAAGGCAAATAGTGTTAAAACCATCTTTTTAAGTGAAGATGCGACTGTGATAAATGAAGGAGATCCCGCATCCGACGGATGTGGTTGGCTGTTAAAAACAGACATTGCAGACAGCAGTTACAGTCCCATAAATTTAGCTGTCCAGTACCAGGTTAATAACTTAAAAGTGCATATCACCTACAATAAGCTAACCTCAAGGTTTCATTGCGGCCAAATTCCGCATAGCCCCGGCGTTACAGAAATTCAACTTGATTCTATAAAAGCACGCTAATTAGTAACTATCAACCTATTTGCAAGCCATCTACAGGCAAGGTTGCATTTATCTTTTAGCAGGGTCGGTTCCCTTATATTTATCAAGCATTGATTTAAATTTTTCGGCATCAACCGGCTTTAAATATTCAGTTTTGCTTGCAGGGTATTTTTGTAAAAGGTTACCGGGCCTAACCGGTCGTTTTTCAAACCCGCCGCCACAATTAGGGCATACATTAAATAAAACATTGTCAACACAATCTTTACAGAAAGTACATTCAAAGGTGCAAATCATAGCTTCGCTGCTATTATACGGCAGCAATTTGCCACAGTTTTCGCAAACAGGTTTTATTTCGAGCATATTATTTCGCTTTACATGTGGGATTATGATTAATCGGGAAATTACACGAATTGGCTATAAAACAATACTTATTGGCCTCGTGATGCAATTCATTCGCTTTAGCGACCATTGATTCATTACTTACAGCTACATTCGGATACAAAGTAACTTCGCTAAAATGGCCGCTGCCATTTGCTTCTTCAACCATTGTTCCTGTTGCTTGATCGGCATATTCAACAACCACAACACCTGCTTCCGAGCATAAATGCAAATACCATAACATGTGGCAGGATGAAAGCGATGCCAAAAAAAGTTCTTCCGGGTTATACCTTATCGGGTCGCCGCGAAATGATGGATCGGATGATGCCGGGATAATTGGTTTGCCGTTAACGGTTATTTCATGAGCACGGTCATACGATTTATAGGCACTTGTCCCTGTGCCTAAATTTCCCGTCCAGGTAATTGTTGCTTTGTAATGGTGGTTCTTCATGTTAATACGGATCTACATCGGGCTGCACTATACTTCCTTTACTTAGTTTAGTGGTTTGAAACTGCGTAATTACATCACGTACCGCTGCTTTTACTTTGTTGATAGAAATACCGTCTTTTTCAAACTTCAGCATAATTGATTTGATATAATAATTACGGATACGGCTTATCAACGGAGCCTCGGGCCCTATTACCCTGTCGCCAAACTGTTTGCGCAATTCATTGGCCAAATAGATGGCCTGGTTATTCACTATTTCCGAATTTTTATGTTTTACATCCAAATTAATGATGCGGTAAAATGGCGGGTACTTAAAGCTTTTACGCTCCTCCATTTCAGTAAAATACAGATCGCGGTAATCATTTTCAATTACCTGTTTAATTACCCGGTGCTTAGGGTCATAAGTTTGTATAACCACTTTACCCTGCTTGCCACGTCGCCCTGCCCTGCCGCTCACTTGTGCTAGCATCTGGTAGCTGCGCTCATTGGCACGGTAATCCGGAAACTTCAATAAACTGTCGGCATTAATAATACCAATGACTGTTACCTCGGCAAAGTCAAGCCCCTTGGCAACCATTTGTGTGCCTACCAGTATATCTATTTTCTTTTCCTCAAGGTCATTCAATATATTTTGCAACGAGTTGCGCGACCGGGTAGTATCCAGGTCCATACGGGCTATACGCGCTTCGGGCAATAACAGGCTAAGCTCATCCTCAACCTTTTCGGTACCGAAACCCTTATATTCTAAATGCGTCGATCCACAGGCCGGGCATATAGAAGGCGTATCTTCTTTATACCCGCAATAATGGCAATGCAGTTTACCCGTGTTTTTATGGTAGGTTAGACTTACATCGCAGTTGATGCATTTAGGCGTATAGGCACAAATTTTACATAATAATACAGGCGCATAACCTCGGCGGTTTTGAAACAGTATCACCTGCTCTTTATTGGCGATAGCTTGTTGCATGTCCTGCATCAGCACACCTGTAAAATGCGATTGTATGGTTTTCTTCTTAGTTTCTTCCGCAATGCTTACCACTTCAATTTTTGGCAATTCTACCCCGCCATAGCGCTCGGTAAGTTCAGCAAACCCATATTTATGGGTGCGGGCATTAAAATAACTTTCAAACGAAGGCGTAGCCGAGCCGAGTAACACTTTGCCCTGCTGCATATTGGCTAAAAATATGGCTGCATCGCGGGCATTATACCGGGGCGCCGGATCAAACTGTTTATATGATGTTTCATGTTCCTCATCAACAATGATCAACCCCAAGTCGGCATAGGGCAAAAACACCGATGAGCGCGCGCCTAAAACCACTTTATACTCGTTGTTAAGTACTTTTTGCCAAACCTCTACTCTTTCGTTATCATTAAACCGGGAATGATATACACCAATATTGCTGCCAAAATACCGTCGTAAGCGTTCAATAATATGGGTGGTTAAGGCAATCTCAGGCAGTAAATAAAGCACCTGCCTGCCTGATGCAATTATTTCCTCAATCAGCCGGATATAAATTTGCGTTTTGCCGGATGAGGTTACGCCATGCAAAAGCGCCACATCTTTTTGTTCAAATTGTTCTTTTATGTTTACAAAAACCCGCTGTTGCTCTTCGCTTAATTCAAAATTTGCGTAAGCGTCTTCATCCTCTTCATACAGGCGGCTAACATTCTTCTCTTCGGCAATAAATATATCTTTTTCTATCAGCGAGTTAATACTTGCCGCGCCTGCTCCACTTTCTTCTATCAATTCATTTTTTGAGATGGCTTTTTGACGCCTTGATAATTTGATAAGGGCTAATAAAGCATCGGCCTGTTTAGGCGCGCGTTTCTCTAATATGCCAAATAGTTCTTTTAAATTTTCCTGGTTATGATATACGGGGTTTAAGGTAACGAATGTACGCTTGCGGGGTTTATAACGCTCGCTTACTTCTTCAGAGATATGGATAACATTTTTTTCAAACAGTAACTTTAAAATAGGCATCACCGTTTTTTGCCCCAGTAGTTTAGCAATATCACTAACCGTTAATTCGGGTTGAATATCCAATGCCTCAACTATTAAAAACTCCCTGTCGTTTAACGCCGACTTGTCATATTCAAAACCTTTGTTCAACACAATGCGTGTTTCGCTGGCTAATTTTAAGGCAGAGGGCAAGGCCGCGTTCATTACCTCGCCAATAGTGCACATATAGTACTCAGCAAGCCATTGCCAAAAATGCAATTGGCGTTCGGTTACTACCGGGCTTTCGTCTAAAACCTCAATAATATATTTGGCTTCATATTTTTTAGGGGCGATGCCGGATATGGTAGCGATAATAGCTGTATAAAGTTTGCTTTTGCCAAACTGCACCACCACCCTTTTGCCAATAGCAACCGCATCATTCATTTCAAAAGGCACCCTATAGGTGTAATTTTTTGAAATGGCTAATGGCAATATTACCTCAACAAAAAGTGTTTTGCGGTTAGTGTATTGTGGGTTGGCAAATTCTAACATCGTTATTTGTTCCTGATAGCGGCTAATGCTAAGGTTAACCAGCCAATAATAAACAGTAAGCCGCCAATTGGGGTTATTGGCCCCATTAAAGAAAGCCAGTTCCAGCCCAACAAGTCACGGCAGGCCAGCAGGTATAATGAACCTGAAAAAAACACGATACCAAAAGTAAAAAGGTAGTAGGACGAAACAATCAGCCTGTTTTTACCACGTGCAAATGTTGAGAGAAACAGCAATGCAAAAACATGATAAAACTGGTACTGTACTGCGGTATGCCATACCTCTAACTGCTGCGCGGATAGCGATGCTTTTAATCCGTGTGCGCCAAAAGCGCCGGTTATTACGGCAAGCAGGCCCAATAATGATGCGGTAACTACTATTTGTTTATTCATACAGATATAAAATGCTAAGTTAACCAAATGAAAGTATTACTTGAATGGGTGCGGTTAAAAATCTAACTTGCAGCATAAATTTAGTATGAAGCGACTGATTATTACAACAATAATTTTGCTTATAGCCGCTGTTGCTGTAACGGCTGTTTATTTTAAAAATTTAAACCCGCAGGGGCAGTATACCAGCCGGGTAATGCACACCATTCCGGGCAATGCCGCCCTTATATTTGAATTTACTAACGATGCCGGGTTTTATGATATTTTTAATGATAACCGGCTGTTTACCTCCATTGCCGGTAAACAAACCATTGCCGATCTTGACACTTTACGCAAACAATTACTTTTAAACCCGCAGCTTGAGCGGTTTTTTTCGGGGCAAAACATCTTTATCTCCCTTCATCCTTTAAAAAAACAATAATATCGACCTACTGCTAACAACTTCGGCAGCAAAAGGGTTTAAAATTGATGTCATTGATCAGTTAGCTAAACAGCAAGACAATGGTTTGTTAATTACCCCGATGAATATTGAAGGCAAAAAAGGATATACTTTATATTCAAACCTACTTAAAAAACGCTTTTACCTGGTTAATACCGAAGATGATATTCTTTCGGGAAGTTTTTCAAAAGATCTTGTTATGCAATGTGCGCAACATAATCCCGAAAAGGATGCTGTTGCTTTTGTGCCCATACCCGATCAACAAAACTCAAGCTCATTAGGCAACCTCTATGTAAATTATAGCCAGTTAACGCCGTTATTTGAGCAATTATTTCAAAACAAAAATACCGATATATTTAAAAGTTTTAGGTTATTTACCGGCCTATCGGCTTTAAGTTTAAACTTTAAAAGCGATGCTTTAATGTTTAACGGGCTAACAAATATTCAAAAAAAACAACCGATAAGTTATTTAAACCTGTTTATTAACCAGCAACCGTTTGTTAACCGATTAAAAGATATATTCCCTTCAACTACGGCGTATAGCATAAACTTTGCAGTTTCTGATCCTTTAATGTTCAAGTCTGATCTGTCGCAATTCCAGGTAAAAGCCGGGTTACAAAATGAAAAAGATAAATTATTTAAACAGATAAAAACTGAAACGGGGATAAACCTGATAGCAGAATTTAACGCTTTGTTAAGTAATGAATTTGCTGTTGTTACCACCCGTTATAATGAGAAATTTGGCATTATAGCTGTAAAAGACGGGTCAAAGCTTAAAAGTTTTACAAACAATTTAAGTACAATAATTAATGATAAAACAGGCAGATTAAATTATGACAAAGTACCTTATTTTTTATTGGGCGATGCTTTTAATGCTTTTAAACACCCTTACTTTATGATAATTGATAATTATTTAATATTAGCTAATAGCAGTAATGAACTGGCAAGTTATTATGATACCTACATCAATCATAAATTTCTAAGCAAAATTGATCAATATACCCAATTTGATAATTTGCTTGCCGAAAGAAGTAATGTTGCCTATTTTATAAATTTTAAAAATGCTACACCTTTATTAAAAAGTGATTTAAACCAAAATTTTTACGATATATTTGAAAACCTTGAACCGGGCTGGAAGAGTTTTTATGCAGCATCATACCAATTTGTAGCTACCGACAAGAATTTTTACACAAACTTTTGTATGCGCTTAAATGTAAGTGATACTACTAATTTAAAAGGTCAAGCCGGTATTAATTAGCCAGTTATAACTAATTGATTAATAATTTCATTTATATTTCGCTGAATTCTATCTTTATTTTAAATATCCCCTGTTAATATTATTTATGAAAAGAATTTTACTTGTATTTTTTATCCTGTTATTTTCAGCTAAGCTTTTTGCCCAGCAATTTTCACAATACAATACAGGCACGTTATATGATTCGTTTGAAAATCCATCGCAAAGGGCTTTTATCCCCGATACAAGCAAAATGCTCGCCTTTAATTTTTTTGCCCCAAACCTCAACTTTAATTTTTATTTAACCGGCGATGCGCAGGCAGCCTTAAAAAGTCGGGCATTTTCCAGCTATTATAATACAGCCGACTTACAGGTAGGGAAAGGCAAATACAATCATGTAAATGTAAATGCCAATGCTTATTTAATAATGTTTAAGGTGTTTTCAAGCCAAAATGGCGACCAGGAACTTGGGTTTTCTGTAAATACTAAATCCGAAGCAAGAGGCATAGTAAGCGATGAATCAATTGCACTGTTCAACGGGCCCGGCGCTTTTCCAAATAGCAGCTATAACAATATATTTAATGATAACTTGTTTTACCAGGTTTATCAGCAAATTGGTTTTACTTACCGCGAACAAGTTAATAAGCAATTTGCCTTAGGTATAAAATTGAATGCGCTATCGGGGGTAACTTATAATAAAATTGAGATCGACCAATCGCACGTAACACTTGATACTGCAAATGACGCTGCGACACTTTCGCTCTTAGGTAAAAACTATTCGAGCAGTAACGCCGGTAAATCATTGGCACAAAACTTTCTTCCTACATTTCGTAACCCCGGTGTGTCAATAAGTATTGGAACCTCCTACAAAACTGAGGATGGTTTTACTATACAGGGAAACTTAAAAGACCTAGGGTTTATTCACTGGAATAAAAACTCAACTATCTTTTTATTTGACAACATTAACAGCCCTGTAACAATTAACGGATTATCAACAGCACACAGGGAAGATAGTATATATAATAAAACGCGTTTTATTACTACAACTGCACCTAAAACTACTGATTTTTCTACGCCTACAAACGCGTTATTTGAGTTAAGCGCTACCAAATCTTTCTGGCTTGATTATAATAACTCATTCAAATTTTCGCCTACGCTTATTGCGTCAAAAGAATTGGTTTATAGCGGCTTTACAGCGGCTTTAGTTGCCCCTGTTCAATATAGCAAGTACGCGGTTACCTTAACTTCGTCATATAACGACCTCAAAATATTTAACTTTGGCGGGCAGTTTATGATCAAAAGTGATAATGCCGAGTTTTTTATCGGCAGCGAGCGCCTTTATCAAACGGCAAGTTTAATAAAATCATCATTGGGTAAAGCCAGCCCGCCTATAGAAGCGATGACACCTTCAACTGCCTTTACAGGTGCTGATTTCTTTGTAGGCTTTTCATGGAAATTTGGGCCGCTTATTGAGCGCAGGTTAAATATGAGCAATATTTCAACCAGTGGAGAAAAAGGATTTTTCGGGCGGTTAATTGATCGTATATTTCCGCAAGACCCGATAAAGAATAATTAAGCCTTCTTTCCGGCAATAAAATCTTTCAGGTAATAGGGTTCAAAATAGGCAACATCTTCAAAATCCTTCTTGTTAAATTTCCGTGCAGCTATTTGAGTTAAATGGGTTGCCGAATTATGAAACCCCGGTAAAAATTCAGCATTTGGGTAGATGCCCAAAACATCTATGCATTTATGGGAACCATCACCAAAAAACAATATCTTATTAGTTTGCAACCGCTCGTAAAAACTATTTTCGTCGATGATCTTAGCGCTTGTTGGTTCAATTTTGTTACCGGTTTGATCAAATAAAACGGTGTAAACTTCCATTCGCCGGGCATCTATCATCGGGCAAAGCAACCTGCCATTATATTGCCCGGTGGCAATAATCCCATAAGCCATTGCGGTTAACGTTTCGACAGCGATTAATGGTTTATCCAACGCAAAGCATAAGCCTTTAGCAGTTGATACGCCAATACGCAAACCGGTGTACGAACCTGGGCCGCAACTAACAGCAATGGCATCCAGATCATCAAAACTAATTCCTGCCGCAGTGACCAGCTCTTTAATAAACAAGGTTATGATCTCAGCATGTATATTACGCTCGTCAAGCTGTTTAAAACCTACCACACCGCCGTCCTTTGCCAGGGCGACAGAACATACGGTTGTTGCGGTTTCAATTTGTAATATATAACTCATAAATAGTATTAAGGTACCGGGTCATGCCCATGCCCTCCCCAGGGGTTGCAACTGGCAATTCGTTTTAAAGTTAACCATCCGCCTTTAAAAGCGCCATGCTTTTTTATCGCTTCTACACCATACTGCGAGCATGTTGGCGTATAACGACATGATGCACCCGTAAGCGGTGAGATTAAATATTGGTATAGTTTTATCAGTACTATAAAAACGCCACCTATCAGGGCCTGGAATATGCGTATGATAGTTAGCATTTAGCAACCTCTCCGCCAAGCTGGGATAAAAGTTTCAGCATTTTCTTTTCGATAAGCTCGTAAGGCACAATTTCTTTACCTATATAGCCTAATGAAAACACAATTTTTTTATCAGTACTGGTAAGCACATCATACAATAACAGTTGCTTATTTAACCGGTAAGCTTCGCGCATGCGCCGCTTAATTAAATTACGGTCAACTGCGTGTTTGAAACGCCTCTTTGAAACCGAAAATAAAACCTGGGCGGCAAACGGCTGAGGCTCGGCAGTTAAAAGCCACGAAACTTTAAAGGGATAACATAAAAAAGAAGAACCGTTATGAAAAAGCCCATCAATAAGCCTTTTGTTACATAACCGTTCTTCTTTTTTAAAAGTGTACATTTTGCTAATCCTGAACCGTGATCCCGATAGCTATCGGGAAGTAAATGCCCGGTTCAAGCCTCCAAAAAAGGAGATATAACCAGCTTATGCTTTATGACGGCGTTCGTCAGATACAGATAATCTCTTTCTGCCTTTGGCTCTTCTTGCTGCTAATATTCTTCTGCCGTTAGCGGATGACATACGCTCACGGAAACCGTGTTTATTTCTTCTTTTCCTTTGTGAAGGCTGGAACGTTCTTTTCATGACTTTTTTATTCTATCGTTGTTTTAAAAAACAAGAGCGCAAATGTAGTGTTATTTTTAAACTTTGTCAAGTTATTTAGTGAAAGGTTTTATTAGGTTGGATAGGTTGCAAGTGTTGTAAAGGTTAAAGTTTCAATTTTATAAAACAGGAGGCTAAAAAAACCACCAGAATTACGATATTAGGAGTTGCTTCGGTTAATTTCAACCCCTACAACTTTTACAACCACTACAACACTTATAACTTTTTACAACCTTTACAACTAATCCCAAATGAAAACTATAGCTCTACTCTTATTCATACTTCCCTTCTGCGCCGTAAGCCAGGATATGGCACAGCATTATAAAATTTACAGTACTTCCAAGCAAAAACAGGTAACCGTTGACGATATTGTTAACGATATGGCAAATGCCGATGTCCTGTTTTTTGGCGAAGAACACAATGATTCCACCGGGCATTACCTCGAAAACGTGTTATTCAGAAAGCTGGTTGAAAAATATCCAGGTAATACTGCGCTATCAATGGAAATGTTTGAAACTGACTGTCAAAACGTTTTAAACGAATACCTCTCGGGGCTTATCCGCGAAAAAAACTTTACTACAGAAGCCCGCGCCTGGCATAACTACAAAGATTATCGCCCGCTAATTGAGTGGGCAAAAACAAACCACATCCCGATTGTTGCCGCAAATACCCCGGCCAGGTACGCAAATATGGTTAACAGGTTAGGATTAACAAGTTTACAGCAATTAAGCACTGTAGGTCAATCGTATCTTCCACCTCTCCCAATTGATACCGCAACCGGCCCCTATTATGAAAAATTTGTAAAAATAATGGGCGGGCACGGTGCAATTGGCAATATGCAAATGTACCAGGCGCAAAACCTATGGGATGCGACTATGGGTTGGTCTGTAGCCAAATTTTATAACCAGCATAAAAACTACAAAATATTACAGCTAAACGGCGGCTTTCATAGCGAAGAAAAATTAGGCGCTGCCGCCCAGCTAAAAAAATACGCGCCAAAAGCGCGCATATTAAATATTGCTGCTTACACGGATGACAGCTTTGAAAACCCCGACTGGAGCAAGTTTACACAAATGGGCGACTATATTATTTTAACCAACCCTAAATTATCGAAGACGTTTTAGGTTGATTTGTGGTTAATAGATCATAGTTCATGGCTTTATTATATTTCCATGAACTATGAACCATCATCTATGAACTAAAAAACTACTTCCCTTTCGCCAGCAAATCCCTTATCTCGGTAAGTAAAGTTTCTTCAGCTGTTGGCACCGGGTCGGGCGCCGGGGCAGCCTCCTCTTTCTTTTTCATAGCATTAATGCCTTTAACAACTAAAAAAATACAAAAAGCAACTATAACAAATTGAAAAACCACGGTTATAAAATTACCGTAACGTATAGCAACCTCTGCCACTTTGTGTGCCGGATCAGAACTTATGATAACGTATTTCTTTTCGGCAAAATCAACTTTACCTAATAAAATACCTATCGGCGGCATAATAATATCTTTTACCAGCGAGGTAACTATACTACCAAATGCCGCACCAATTACAACACCAACCGCAAGGTCGATAACGCTGCCACGCATGGCAAACTCTTTAAATTCTTTTACAATAGCCATAAGTTTTTGTTTTTGTTTATTAAAGTTATCAATAAAACTTTGGCTTATCCAAACAAATTATTTCTTTTAGCATTTACAACATTGAATGCTTTACAATAACTTAGTTTTTAAGTTAATAGTAATTGATGTACTTTTGCCCTGTCTATGTTAAAACAAAATCTTCAGCAAAAACTCTTACAAAAACTTTCGCCGCAGCAAATACAGTTCATCAAATTGCTGCAGGTACCTACGGTTTCATTAGATACCCGCATAAAAGAGGAACTGGAAGAAAACCCGGCTCTTGAAGACCTAAGTTTAACCAACCTTAATGAGCCTGAAGAACAATACCCCGACCGCGACCCGGATGAGGATACCTATAACAGCGACGAAGAAAAAGGCGAGATAGACGAATTTAATATTGATGACTATTTACAGGAAGACAATGTAAATGATTATGGGTCGCGTTATGACCAGAACGGTGACGATGAGGATGAACGGAAAGAGATCCCTATTGCCGTACAAAGCTCCTTTTTTGAAATACTGCAATCGCAACTGGATATGTTGCCTTTGGCTGATAAGGATTTCAGGATAGCCCGTCAAATTATCGGCAGCCTGGATGATGATGGGTATCTGCGCAGGCCCATCATGTCAATTACCGATGACCTGGCGTTTTCACAAAACGTAATGGCCACTGACGAAGAAGTGGAAGATATGCTAAAGGTTATTCAAAGCTTTGACCCGGCAGGTGTGGGCGCCCGCAGTTTGCAGGAATGTTTGCTGATACAACTGCGCAAGAAAGACAATGACCCCATCATAAAAAAAGCCATAATGGTTGTGGAGCATTACCTTGATGAGTTTACCCGCAAACATTATGATAAGCTGGAGAAATCATTGAACATGACGTCGCTTGAATTACGCGGCGTGGTAAATGAAATTTTAAAGCTTAACCCCAAACCCGGCGACTCGAACGAGGTAAACAGCAAGCAAATGCAGGTTATACCTGATTTTCATATCCGCAACAGCGATGGCGCACTGATACTAACCCTAAATTCAAAAAACGCACCTGAGCTAAGGGTAAGCCGCTCGTACCAGGAAATGTTTCAGCATTACGATAAAGCATCCCAAAAAGACAAAAAGCTGAAAGAAGCCGTACAGTTTGTAAAACAAAAGCTTGATTCGGCAAAATGGTTTATTGACGCCATTAAACAGCGGCAGCAAACCCTGTTAAAAACCATGAATGCAATTATGCAATACCAGTACGAGTTTTTTTTAACAGGCGATGATAAAAACCTAAAACCCATGATACTGAAGGATATTGCCGACAGGATCAACATGGATATTTCAACCGTATCAAGGGTAGCCAATTCAAAATATGTACAAACCGAGCATGGCACCTTCCTGTTAAAATCATTCTTCTCAGAAGCTATACAAACCGAAAGCGGCGAAGAGGTATCTAACAAAGAAGTAAAAAAGATACTGGAAGAACACATAGGCAAAGAAGATAAACGCCACCCCCTGGCCGACGAAAAACTAACCGATATACTCAAAGATGCTGGCTACAACATAGCCCGCCGTACCGTAGCCAAATACCGCGAACAAATGAATATCCCGGTTGCAAGACTGCGGAAGGAATTGTAGTATTAAGGCAAAAGGCGATGCATGCCTCGGACATGTTTATCAGTGAGTTTTTTGCTATTATAAATATGCCAACCCGGTAAAACCGTTACTATCGTAAACAATTGGCTCAAAACCTTCATCAGCCAGTTCACAACTTACCACGATGGATTTGAAGTTTACGCCGCCAAAAATACTGGCTATGGCGGTATCGGCGGCATCGCGGCCAGTAGCTATTTTAACGAGCCCGTTAAGCGGAACAAGCTTGGTAGCATCAAATAATATCCATTCGCCGCCCAGGTAAGCTTCAAAACAGGCATGAAAATCGGCGGGTTTTAACTGGTAGGCATAGCCGGTAAAATAACGTGCGGGTATGGTTAACGCCCGGCATAAGGCAATGCCTAAATGTGCAAAATCCCGGCATACACCAGCCTGTTGCGTTACCGTATCATAGGCAGATGTTTGGGCGTTCGAAAAACCGCTTTGGTACTGCACGTTTTGGTATATCCAATCGGTAAGCGCTATTACCTTTGAATAAGGGTTATGAATATGCCCGAACATATTATTGGCCAGCCTGTATAATTTATCCGACTGGCAATACCTACTTGGATTAAGGTAAGGCAGTATAGACGTATCAAACCGGGCCACAGGTATCTCAGCCTTATGTTCATGATTTGATAATATGTAGCAATTGTCAACCGTGGCTTTATAAGTTACTTTAACGGTACCTGCATCGGCAACTTCAAAGCGCGCTAACCGGTTCTCGCCATTGGCTGATACCAGTTCTTCAATCTTTATATAAGGGTTAACCTCGAATGATTCGGTTAAAACGGTTTGATGGGGTGTTCGTAAAGCGCTGATATTTAAAATCAATGTACCCGCTGACAGCACCGTATATTCCATCTCCGTGAATACATTAAATTTCATATTAGTTATAAGGGTTGTAAATGTTATAAAAGTTGTAAAGATTAGTTATTTATAGCTGTAAAAGTATAGCGGTTGTAAATGTCATAAAGGTTCTGTGACGGGCTTTTCAACATCTACATCATTTTCAACTTCCTCACAACAATTTATTAAAAGTAGCGTCCATCCATTCTTCTGATATATGCTCAAGGGCGGCCTTTAATTCTTCGGCCCATTGGGTCGAAATGCTTTCAAGGTCCTTTTTCTCATATCGCTGTTCAATAATATGAAAGCTGTCTTTTTTGTATATGGCCACATCAATGGGGAAGTCAACATTATTTGAACTTACCCTGGTTGAATCAAACGAAAGGAACCCCACTTTTAGCGCCAGTTTTAAGCTGGAATTTTCATCTAAAGTACGGTTAAGTATTGGCTTTCCATGTCCTGAATTACCGATGATAATAAATGGAGCACCCGCACCCAACTCAACCCAATTGCCTTCGGGATAAAGTAGAAATAGTTTATGCTCATCATCATCTTTAAGCTGCCCGCCTATAATGCTGTGCAAGTCGAAGTTGAACCCTGCTTTTTCAAGCGACGCCTTATCTTCGTCTGCTACTCTTTTAACCTGCTCGCCAAAAGCATTTACAGCTTTATACAGTTTATTATATTCTTTAGTCTCTAATAACTCTTTAAAATATACGATGGCCTTGTCGCGCGTTGACCGCAGTCCGCTGGTCATAATAAAAAGTGAAAATCCGTCTTTTTGTTCTATGGTAATTTT
>JABDBT010000072.1 GCA_013288465.1 Bacteroidota bacterium
GGGTAAACCCAATACCAAAAACGGGCTTGGTAACATCATTGCGGTTAAGCGGCATAGCCAGGTAAGGCTCCAAAACAAAATAACCAAAAATATTTACACGTAACGAAACGCCGGTACTGAGCGCCGGTACACGCTGGTTAGCATTATATATCCCATTTCCGCTTGCATCGGTGCCTATACGGTCGGGTGCGGTTTGGAATTTGATCTGGTCGCCCGCATTCCAGGCTAAACCGGCATCAAAGAAAAAGTTAAGCTCTGAAAAAAAGAACCTCGATTTTATTTGTGATAATTTTTCGGGGCCGGTAAAAGGTAAGCGCACCTCAAAATTAGCTACTGTAGTACGGGTACCTGATAGCTGATCAATAGTAAACCCGTTGCTTGGTTTGCTGTTGCCGTTATAAAAAGTTTGCGCCTCGTAACCCCGTATTAAAAACGGGTAACCTACATATAAAGGGTATAAGCCCGTTGAATTGCCAAAACGGCCATATCCGTACAAACGGGCCGCAAAAGTAACCGGCGCAACACGCACATATTCGCGCAGATCAATAGTAGGAGCAAAAAACTGGTATGTGCCAAAATCATACTCGGCCTGCAAACGGTACCTAAAACCATTGAGCGGTGATGCAACGCCAAAAAATGAATTATCTCCCACTAACGAGGTATTAACCTGGTAAATAGTGAATGGCTTTAAAATTGTACCGCTATTTAACGGATCTGCATTGTAGGCAGCGTTTGATATATGCGTTTTTTGATAATTTAGTACGTTGCCAGTAGTGTCGTAAAAAGTACTGTACCGGTCAACCCGATAATAATATTCAGAGGCGCCACCGCCAAACTCAACACGCGTTGTTTTTGAAACCGGGTAGGAGGTGAACAAAGACACCTGATCCTGGAATATGCGGATCAGATCATATCTTTCTTCGGTAGCAGGCACGTTTTTCCCATTTACAGGGTAGGTTGTTGATACCACGTTATAATTGGCAAACTGGTAAGGTATATGTGATAAACCGCCGCCAAAATTCCACCGGCCTTTTTGATTTAAGTACAATATTTGAGCGCCAAAATCATAAATCTCACCATTTACAGCAGCGCCTGCGTAAATTTGATTACGACCCAATATATCACTGAATACGCCCTGCACTCCACTTGCCAAACCTGTACCAAACGCGCTTGCCGAAACACCCACACCATTGCTGGCCAGGTAATCTAACTTAAACCTCGGCTGATAGGCCTGCGTTTTTATCGAGTCGGCAGGAAACTTTTTATAGGCCAGGTAATTGTTCAGGTTTGAGTTGATCAGATCAACCCCAACCGATCGCGAAGGAGGTAGCATGGCTACATCAAAATTAGTATTCCCGGCATCAACTGTTACCGCTGTAAAGTCAGAAGCTTTGGCATTATATATCGAATATTTTTGCGCGCGGTAATACGAATAAACAATATCATTATTATTTGATATGCTTAAAGCAGGAGAGTACTCAGTTATCCCGCAGATACCGGTAAACAGATCGGTCATTTGCTCCACTTTTCCGTTGCCTAACGTATAGCGGTACATATTGCGGAACCCATCCCGGTTTGATAAAAAGTAAACCTGTTTACCGTCTGATGAATATTGAGGGTTTAAATTATTGGCCCCATTAAATACCTTAATATCTGTAATCCTCCCGGTTTTGAGGTCATATTCGGCTAAGTTGAAGGTGATCTCCTGCGATAAAGACTGGTCATACGTTGTCCTGTCGCTCGTGAATATGATCTTTTTGCCATCCCTCGAAAAACTTGGCTGGTTATCTGAATATTTATCATTGGTTAGTTGCTTAACTTTTTTGGTTTCGAAATTATATAAATAAAGATCGCCCTGGCCTTCTGATAATCCCTGGAACACAATTTCCTTACCATCCGGCGACCACGAAAGATTGCTAAACTGTTCGGCTTTGCCCATCGAAACATCATCAATAATGTTCCCGCTGGGCACTTCAACTACCAGCATCCTGTTTCGGCCCTTGTTAAAAACGCTAAAAGCAAACCGTTTACCATCTGGCGACCATGTGCCTGCCGATTCGATAAAGTTAAACTCGTCAATATGCGAATTGGAAACTTTACTGGTGAGCTTTTTTATTACCTCCCCGGTTTTAGCATCCGCCAGGTAAAGATCAATAGTAAACAGGTTCTTCTCTGATAAAAACGCAACATACTTACCATCGGGGCTTACCGAAGGGGCGATATTCATTTTACCTGAGTTTTTATCATTTATTAATAAATGGCCAATAGGCAACTGCACCGTATCCTTTAAATACGGCTTATAGGTGGCTTCTATCGAGTTTTTCCAAAGGGCCGACAGTGTTTTATCATCGTAGCCAAAAGTGCGTTTGGTGCCATATTGTAGGCCAAACCGCGCTGTGTTTTTAAAGAATGGCATAATAACCGTATCGCCATAAGTTGAACCTATAAAGGCCCAAAATGCCTGCCCATAACGATATGGGAAATACTTATTGCTTTCGGTAAGTTGTTTTATAGTGGGGATATCATGATTTAAATAGGCATCACGTATCCACATGGCGGTATAAGCATCTTTTTTGCCTAATGAAAGGTATTCGGCCATACCCTCGATCATCCACAAGGGCAAACTATTGATATTGTCGTATTTAGCCTCATCTTTCTCCAATAATAAATGATATTGAAAAGCATGAACCAACTCATGGCCTATCACATGCCGGGTCATTTGGTTATTTTCCATAACCGGCATAACCACCCGGTTTTTTAATCCCTCGGTAACACCCCCGGTGCCCACATCTATTTGGCCTTCAATAGCCGTAGTTTGCTGAAAATCGGGGTGATTAGCGTAAAGGATAATTGGATTGGGCTTTTTAAACGTATCCCTAAAAACCTGCTGGTGCAGGGTGTACCAAAGTTCGGTTTCCTGCGCGAAACGTTTGATCATACTATCATTTTTAATGTAATAGTATATTTCAAAGTGGGGGGTTTTGTATATCTTAAATTTAAGGTTCTTATACCTAACCTTGTTCTGCCCAAAGTATTGCGCGTTTGCATTAAGGCGCAATGCTACAAAACTAATAAGAAGGATGAGCGCCAGTAGAACTTTGTTTGCTTTATTGATAACGACAGAAGATTTATTCATCCGGGCGGTAAGATTATGGCGCTAATTTAAACAATTGCCTCATATTTACATGAACGAATTACCTGCCAGATAATTTTAACAACTTGTTATATTATATTTACAATTCTTATTACTAAAAAAGCGCTGATTTGGTTGCCTGTTTACCTTATTAATTGTCATAATTTAAAATGAAAAAATATTTACTGATTATATTTTTGTTGTCCTTTCAAAATGTATTAAGAGCTCAAATAAATGATTCTCAAAAAGATAGTGTTAAAACCGAAGTTCCCCGCTCGTCAGATGCGGAGTATCCAGGTGGAATAGCTGCCTTTTTTGACTTTCTGAACAGACATTTTGTTTATCCTCCTAAAGACCTAAAAGAGCGAAACCCTGGAAAGGTTGTAGTAAGCTTCACCGTAGAAAAGGATGGAAGTTTAACTAATATAATTGTGAATAGAGGTTCTTCATCAGCCATTTATGCTGAAGCGTTACGCGTGATGAAACTCTCCTCAAACTGGAAGCCGGCTATTAAAAATGGACGACCGGTAAAAGCTACTTATACTTTTCCGGTTACCTTCAACTTGCCCGATCTGCCCGTTGTTCAAGACGGACTTGATAGTATTTATGCAACGACCGAAGAAGAGCCTCATTATCCGGGAGGCCAGATGAAATTATTGGAATACATTGAAACACATATTCGTTATCCTGATACTTCACGCAATAACGATAAATTCGGAAAAGTCATCGCAATGGTAGTGGTAGAAAAAGATGGAAGTTTAAGCAACATTAAAGTAGTAACCGCACCTGATCAAGCTTTAGGTGAAGAGGCAATCCGTTTAATAAGGTCCATCCCGGAAAAGTTTATTCCTGCAAAGCAAAACGACAAATTAGTTAGATCTGTAATTACCATACCCATATTGTTTCAATTAACAACAGAAATATTTCCCAAATTACCCCGAAAGCCTTGATCTAATTGACAGTTATCTGTTAGCCTCCGGTTTAACTTCCTTCTTGTCACCGTCAACTTTTGGCAATACTGCTGATGTATCAGCTGGCATACCCAGGCTATCAACGGCAGTTGTATCGGCCTTTATCCTTGGCGACGGGCAATCATACGTTTTTGTTATTTTACTCCATGGTTTCGGGAAAGGGCCATAAGTGTAGCCCGAATTTGGATCGGCATAAACCCTTTGCATAAAGCTGCCAAAAATAGGGAGGGCCGTATGTGAGCCTTCCCCAGTTTCAGAATTGGTGAAATGTACGCTGCGATCATCCGCGCCAACCCAAATACCGGTAATAAGGTCTTTGGTAATGCCCATATACCAGCCGTCAACATAATCAGATGAGGTGCCTGTTTTACCGCCTATCTGGTTATCTTTCTTAAACAGACCGGGGTAATCCCATAACGCTAACGATGTACCGCCCGGTTCTTCCAATCCGCCCCTAAACATGTACAGCATCAGCCATGCGGTTTCCTCGCTTAAAACCTGCTCGGTTTTTAAAGTAAAGTCTTGTAATACATTACCGGCCTGATCGGTAATTTTAGTTACCAGCAGCGGGTCAATTTTTTGACCTTTATTTAAGAATGTACTGTAAGCGCGTACCATTTCATAAACTGATACATCATTTGTACCCAATGATACCGAAGGAACCGACTTTAGCGGGCTTTCGATACCGCATTTATGGGCATACTCCACAACCTTATCCCAGCCAACTTGTTGCGTAACCTGCGCGGTAATGGAGTTTACAGATTTCCCCATTGCCCAGCGTAATGACATTTCCTGGTAGGTGAATTTAAAATCGGCATTATTGGGTGCCCAAACCTGGTCTTTACCGCCATCATTATAGTGTATAGCTACGGGTTTATCGGTAAACTTATCGCAGGGTGTAAAGCCATTATCCAGCGCCGTTACGTAAGCAAAAGGCTTGAAGGTTGAACCTGCCTGCCGTTTGGATTGGTTTACGTGGTCATAGTTAAAATAATGATGATCAATACCGCCAACCCATACTTTTATTTTGCCGGTAGATGGTTCGATGGTCATCATGCCGGTATTTAAAATACGGGTATAATATTTAATAGAGTCAACGCTTGAGAACGTGGTGTCTTTTTCGCCATTCCAGGTAAATACCTTCATGCGCTTCTTCTTTTCAAAATATTGCTTTATCTGCACGGTATCGCCATGATATTTTTTACTCAGTACGTTGTAAATAGGCAGATGTTGTTCGGCCTTCAGCACAAAATCTTTTATCTCATTGCCTTTCGAGTCACGCCACGGGTTTTTTTTGCCCCAAAGGTTATCAAAACGTTTTTGCAGCATTTTCATTTTTTCGGCTACAGCTTCTTCCGCATATTGCTGCAGGCGCGAATCGATAGTGGTGTATATTTTCAGGCCGTCCTCGTATAAATCGTAATTATTATCTGCCAACCATTTTTTAAGCCACCTCTCAACTGCCTGGCGTATGTACGAGTCGCCCTGCGAATTGTTTTCAACATAGCTTAGATCTAACCCTATCGGCTTTTTAATATTACTGTCATACTCATCTTTAGTAATATTCTTATTCTTTAGCATCTGCCCCAATACCGTATTACGGCGATCAATTGATTTATCGGGGTTGTTTATGGGGTTATAAGTTGATGTAGCTTTAAGCATACCTATTAAAGTGGCAGCTTCCGCCGGGTCAACGGCATCGGGCATTTTGTTGAAGAACTTTAATGTAGCTGTTTTTATACCGAACGAATTATTACCAAACGGAACTGTATTTAAATATAGGGTAAGGATCTCGTTTTTTGAGTAAACATGCTCAATTTTATAAGCGGTTAGCCATTCCTTGCATTTAAAAATTAGAGTACGCAGTATAGGAACATGCCTGAGCAAACCCTGCGATTTCTTTTTACGTGTTGAATAAAGGTTTTTTGCCAGTTGCTGAGTAATTGTGCTGGCGCCACGTCTGTCGCCTGATGCTGTTGAAAGGATGCTGGTAAAAAACGAATAATAGTCAACACCGCCATGTTTATAAAACCGCACATCTTCAGTAGATACCAGGGCGTTAATTAAGTAAGGCGAAATACTTTTATATTCAACCGGCGAGCGGTTTTCATGATAATATTCGCCTATTAATTTACCGTCTGAATAATATACCTGCGACCCAACTGACATAATAGGGTCTTTAATGTCCTGCATATCAGGAGAGTAGCCAAAGAGCCACAGGAAATTTACTTCGATGGCACAAAAAAATACAATAATGGCATATATGAAAATGACGAAATATCTGAGATATCGGTTTTTTATACGTCTGAACATGTGGTAAAGATGTAAAATTTATAGCTTTAATTTATAGCCAATATTAAAACAAAATAGTAATAACGCAATTTTTAGTGGTAAAGTTTAAGTTAACTTAGCAAACAGCAAAATTTTTACAATGAAAAAAATGACTGATAAATTTAAAATAATCAGCGGCAAAGGTTTCTCGCTTGATAATTTTGATACCGCATATACTGCTGATCTTAAAAAAGAAGACGCGGATGGTATTTTAGGAGGCCTTATACAAGAAATCAGCCAGTTACAATCCAAATTATACGCTGATAAACGCTATGCATTGCTTATCCTGTTCCAGGGGATGGATGCTGCCGGTAAAGACGGTGCAATAGCGCATACCTTATCAGGATTAAACCCGCAGGGATGTGAAGTGTATAGCTTTAAACAGCCCAGTGCCGAAGAATTGAATCATGATTTTTTATGGCGGCATTATAAGGCTTTGCCCGGCTTTGGATGCATAGGTATCCACAACCGGTCGCATTATGAAAATGTGCTTATTACTAAGGTACATCCCGAATTGCTGGTAAAAGAAAACATGCCTGGCATAAAGCAGGTTAAAGATGTTAATGAAAAGTTTTGGGAAGATAGGTATCAAAGCATAGCTAATTTTGAAAAACACCTTACCGTAAACGGGACCATTATTATCAAATTTTTCCTGCACCTGTCAAAGGACGAGCAAAGGCAACGGTTTTTAAAACGTATAGATAACCCGACCAAAAACTGGAAGTTCTCATCAGCTGATATTGAAGAAAGAGCGTATTTTGACGATTATATGAAGGCATACGAAAAGGCCATTAAAGCAACTTCAACTAAGCTATGCCCCTGGTATATAATACCGACTGATAAAAAATGGTTTACTCGCATTGCCATTTCGAGCATTATACTTCAAACCCTTAAAGAACTGAAATTGGAATACCCCGTGCTGCCTAAGGATGAGTTGGAGAAGCTGGAGGGAGCTAAGAAAATGTTAATCAATCATTAATTAGTCCTTACTCCACTATAATCTCATCCGCAAAAATATATGACGGGCTGCCTTTACTTTCGTGCCACTCGGGTAACGGACCGTATTGTTTGGCTACCACTTTAATATATCTTGTATTGGTGTTTAATGGCGCTGTAAAATCTTGTGTCTGCACTTCGGTGTCTTTTACATCAACTTTTGTTTTAACTGTTGTCGCAAGTTTATAATCAACCCCATCATCTGATACCCAGTATTGCACATATTGCGGAAACACAATCCATGCGCCGCTATCCTGCAACGTGCCTAAACTAACCTGTTTTACCGGTTTAACCCGTCCCATATCAATCACGGCTATCAAATCATTTCCCTGGTAACCCTGCCAGTTGCCTAAACGCCAGTTAGTATTGCCACGGATCTCATTTATAAGCGCATTATCACCTTCATCAGCATAATTAGGCAGGTATTTGGTGAGTAAGGTTATTTTCAGGTCGTTACTTTTTTTTTAAAACTACCCTCATCAACAAAGCTGCTCTTGCCATCTTTAATGGCAATTGCCTTAATGGTGGTATTTGATGAAATATTAATGGGCGCGGTGTATAATGTTGAATTTGCAGAAGGAGTAGAGCCGTCCAAAGTATAGTAAACTTTTGCACCGGCATCAGCACATTTTATTTCAACAGGGAGGGTTGTTTCAAAAGTCCGCGAAGTAGCTACAATATATGGGTTAGGTACAATAAGGTTATCCGTAATTTTTGAAAATGGTTTTTCAAGCCCGTTCATAAATAGCCTGTTTGGCAAACGGCCGGTAAATACTTCAAAATCTCCGCCATTAGCAACGGTAGCATAGTCAAGGTACAATTTATTGTATGGTTTTTTATCAAGGTTCATGCCCTGTAAATAAATATTACTCCGGCTAACGGTAACGCCCGGGTTAGTAATATTAAAGTACTTTCCGTTTTCCAGTTTGATCGATTCTTTTTCAAAACGCGGCAAACCAATTTGAAATTGCTGCTGACCGGGTGTTACGTTATAAATCCCTAACGAGCTCATTACATACCATGCCGACATTTGCCCGCAATCTTCATTGCCTGACAGGCCATCGGGGTTATCGCTGTACTCTTCATCTAATATTTTGTTGATATAATATTGCGTTTTATCAGGCTCATTGGTAAAATTAAACAGGTAAGCCATGTGGTGGCTGGGCTCGTTACCATGCGCATACTGCCCTATAAGACCGCTTACATCGTCCTGTTGTGTTCCGGTTAGTTTTGAAGCAGTGGTAAACAACTCATTTAGTTTTGCGTCAAATTTATCCTTACCGCCCATAGCGCTTATTAAACCTTCAACATCCTGAGGGGCCAAAAAGGTATATTGCCATGAGTTACCTTCGGTATAGTTGCGGTTTATTTCTGTTGGCTCAAAAGGCGTGTACCAGCCGCCGTTTACTCTGGCCTGCATAAAGCCATTTTGGTTATTGAATACATTTTTCCAGTACTGGGCTTTTTGAATATATTCGGTATAATCCGCAGGTTTGTTCATCATTTTTGCCATTTGGGCAATACACCAGTCGTCATAAGCATATTCCAAAGTTTTTGAAACAGATTCAGCTTCATGGTCGGCTAATACCGCGCCATTTTTACGGTAAATATCCAAACCAAACTGGTTGCGGTTTACGGCAGATTTCATTGCGGTTAGGGCTTCTTCGGCATTAAAATCCCTTATCCCTTTTGCATAAGCATCCACAATAACCGGTATAGAATGGTTGCCCACCATGCAATAAGTTTCGTTTGATGCTAAGGGCCAAATAGGCAATAAACCGCCTTGCTCATACATCGCTAAAAACGATTTAATAAAGTCAAGCGTGCGTTTGCGGTCGATCAAACTCAGTAATGGGTGTTCGGCCCTAAAAGTATCCCATAATGAAAATACCGTATAATAATCAAAACCAACGGCGCTGTGTATTTTTTGATCCATACCGCGATAGGTGCCGTCAATATCATTATAGATATTTGGCGCCAGCATAGTATGGTACAAGGCTGTGTAAAAGGTAACCTCTTTTATTTTTGCATAATCAGGAGTTGCTTCCTTTTTTGCGGTTTTACGAACATTAGGGTTTTGCGCGGCTAACTCCTGTGCTGCAATTTGCGACGAACTTGGCGCGCCGCCTTGTACGTCTATTTTTGATAATTCTTTGTTCCAGGCCGCTTTAGCGTTCTTTACAGTACGGTTAAAATCAAAATCAGGCATTTCGGTTTCCAGGTTATTAAAGGCACCATTCTCATCAACAGATGAGATACCCACTTTTGCTATTACTTCGTGCGGGTCATCAAATTGGAGAAACAGTTTAACATTTTTCCCTTCAACTCTGTTCTTCCCCTTTTGCAATTGATCATTAAGGGCTATACCATAAGTTTTAAACCGTTTTGAAAATTTGGCATAAAAATAAACGTACTGATCCTGTGCCCAGCTTCTTGAACGGCGGAAACCACGTATTTCATTGTCGTTTATCACTTCTATCCATGAGTCGAGTACCTCGTCGCGGTGTTGCAGGTCGATAATAATATTGGCCTTTGAGGTCCTCGGATAATTATACCGGTGCATACCTGCACGCGTAGTAGCCGTAAGCTCTACGTTAATATTATATTTATCAAGTTTGGTTTTATAATATCCAGGCGATGCCGCTTCATTCTTCTTTTTAAACCCCGACATGTAGTCGGTATTTTTAAATTGCGGGTCGCCTGTTGTAGGCATAAACAAGATATCGCAATAATCGGCAATGCCTGTTCCGCTAAGGTGCGTGTGCGAAAAACCGTAAACTACCGTATCAGTATAATGATAACCCGAACAGCCGTCCCAACCTGTTAAGCGTGTATCAGGGCTAAGCTGCACCATCCCAAATGGCAGCACAGCGCCGGGATAAGTATGGCCGTGCCCGCCAGTGCCAATAAAAGGGTCAACAAGTTTGGTATAATCTCTCTTGCTTTGGGCTAAAGATGACAACGAGAAAAACAATACTGGAACTGAGAATAGGATCGCGCGGTATAAAGGCTTCATTTATACAAAATAGTTAGTTTATGACGGTAAAAGTAACGTATTTGTATGAATTGAAGTATGCCGGGTTTATACAATTTTAAAAGTATCTGCATCTTTCAAGAAAGGAAACGCGCGGCGCGCCTTAATAACCTCATCGCCGATTATGGAGAAGGTGTAGAGGTCTTCCTCATCTCTTTTATAATACACTACGTTACCATTTGGATCGATACAGGTTGAATCGCCTGAGTGATAAACTTCGTTGCCATCATGGCCAACGCGGTTAACGCCGATTACGTAGCTTTGATTTTCAACGGCACGGGCAGGTATTAGCGTACGCCAATGTAATGCCCGACGCTCGGGCCAATTGGCTATAACAAGCAGCAGGTCATACGCCTCATTCACATTACGCAGCCATACCGGGAAACGGAGGTCATAACATATAACCGGGCAAATTTTCCATCCTTTTAATTCTACAACCAGTTTTTTCTTGCCGGCGGTGTAGGTATGGTGCTCTTTTCCTAAAGCAAAAAGGTGTCGTTTATCATAATATTCATAACTGCCATCGGGACGCATCCATATTAAGCGGTTATAGTACTTTTCATTTTCATCTATAATTAAACTCCCGGTTACCACACATTCATATTGTTTGGCCATTGCCAGCATCCATTTCATGGTTTTACCATCCATTGTTTCGGCCATTTCTGCCGCGTTCATCGTAAAACCGGTGCTAAACATTTCGGGCAAGATGATCAGGTCGGTTTTTTCACGTATGCCGGATAAACGCAGCGCAATGTTTTGCAGGTTTTTATCCGGTTTCTCCCAAAAAAGGTATCCTTGAAATAGCGTGATCTTTAAATTTTCCATCATGTTTTGGTAGCGGTAGTTGACTTTTACGCAACAAATCGTACTAATGTTTAAACTTTATTAATCTATTAACGGCTTCATCCAGCGTTTCTTGCCTTTTGGCGAAACAAAACCGCAAAACATGGTGGTCTGTAGCCTGTGTATAAAAAACAGATGTAGGTATGCAGGCCACACCAATTTCTTTTGTAAGCCGCAATGCAAAATCAGTATCATTTTCGTCCGTTAGGTGACCATACTTAACCGACTGAAAATAAGAACCATAACAAGGTAGTAATTCAAATTGAGTTTGTGCAATACCTTTGCGGAAATAATCTCTTTTTTGCTGAAAAAAGTCGGGCAGGTCCAAGTAAACCCGTTCGTTTTTTAAATATTCGGCAATTGCATGCTGCATGGGCGAGTTAACACTAAACACTAAAAACTGGTGTACTTTCCTAAACTCCTGCATCAAAAAAGCAGGGGCAAGGCAATAGCCAACCTTCCACCCGGTAGCATGAAACAGCTTACCAAATGAAGCTACAATAAAACTGCGTTGTTGTAACTCGGGATAACGGGCCATGCTATGGTGGGTTTCGCCATCAAAAATTAAATGCTCGTACACCTCATCGCTCAATATTAAAATATCCTGGTTTTTTACAATGGCGCTCAATTCGTCAATATCTTCCTTGTGTAAAATGGTAGCGGTAGGGTTATGCGGTGAATTGAGGATGATCAGCCGGGTGCGGTTATTGATCAGCCTTTTCACCATGTCCCATTTTATGCGGTAATCAGGTGGTTCCAGCTCTAATGATTTTACAATGCCGCCCATTAGTTTAATAGCAGGCGCATAACAATCAAAGGCCGGCTCAAAAATAATTACTTCGTCATTAGGGTTTACTACAGCACATATAGCTGTAAATACAGCCTGTGTGCCACCTGCCGTAACAGTAATTTCAGTAACCGGATCATATTTACCGCCGTACAGTTTTTCGACTTTATGCGCAATTTCCTCGCGTAATGACATTACGCCTGCCATTGGCGCATATTGGTTATAGCCGTCCTTCATGGCTTTGTTTATCAGCTCGATCAGGTCGGGCGAACAATCATAATCCGGGAAACCCTGTGATAAGTTTATAGCCCCAACCTCGGCCGCCAATGCCGACGTGGTTGTAAAAATGGTGGTGCCTACCTGGGGTAGTTTAGATGTAATAGGTGTCATGTTGGGCTAAAATTAAGGAAATTATATTAATCGTTTCCTATCAATCATTTTACACACAAAGCAAATTGTCTTTTAAAATTTTCTTACCTTCAATTATGAAAAAACTGCTTACGCTATTATTCCTGCTGTTTATCTTAAAGGCATCCGCGCAAAATGCGATGAAGATACATCAAAAAGCTATTTTGGTTGATACCCATAATGATATCCTTTCAAATGAATTAGTTACTCATCTTGACCCGGGTAAATTGCAAACTACCGGAAATTTTGACCTGGTAAGGGCAAAAATAGGTGGCCTTGACGCGCAGTTTTTTTCAATTTGGTGCGGTGAGCAGTATGGCACTGGCACCGCTTATGCTTTTGCTAACCGCGAAATTGATTCGTTATACTCGCTTATCGCGCGCTATCCTGATAAGATAACGCTGGTGCGCAATTCAAAAGAATTGAAAAAGGCGGTACGTAAGAAAAAACTGGCAGCGATGATAGGGGTAGAGGGCGGCCACATGATTGAGGACAGGATGGATTATATTGACAGCCTGGCCAACAGGGGAATGCGTTATTTAACACTTACCTGGAACAATAGCACAAC